>JAUXFZ010000114.1 GCA_030622585.1 Myxococcales bacterium | reverse complement strand
GCCCGCCATGATCGGAAAGTCACGAGTGATGACGACGCTATTCACCGCTCCCGGGGCAATGATTCCGGGGAGCGCGAGCACGCCCAACAAGTTGAACATGTTGGAGCCGATGACGTTGCCGACCGCGATGTCATCCTCGCCACGGCGCGCAGCGGCGACGGAGGCGGCGAGCTCGGGAAGGCTCGTCCCGAGTGCCACCAGCGTGAGCCCTACGACCAGCTCGGTGACCCCGAGGTCGCGTGCGATCCCCACCGCGCCCCACACCAGCAGCCGCGAACCCAGCAGCAGAAAGACCAGGCCGACCGAAAAGGTAGCCACGGCCTTGGCGGTGGGCAGTGCGTCGGGAATGTCGTCCTCTGCGAACTCTGCAAGAAGCGCGTCCGGCTCCTCGGCCTGCTGCTTACGGCCCTGCAGGCCGATCCATGCGATCAGCACGAACATTCCGGACAGCAGGATGAAACCTTCCGTCCGGGTGAGCTCTCCGTCCGACAGGAAGAACCACGCGACCCCCATGCACAGGAAGAGCACGGGAATCTCTCGCATGATCAAGCGAGAGTGAACACGGAGTGGACGTACGAGAGCGGCCGCGCCGAGAACCAGTGTCACATTGGTAATGTTCGAGCCGATGGCATTCCCGATGCCCATCTCGCGGCTGCCGGCTGCGGCTGCCATGCCGGAAACCAACATCTCGGGCGCCGACGTGCCGAAGGCCACGATCGTCAACCCGATGACGAGGCGGCTAACCCCCAGGTTGCTCGCGAGCCCGGCCGATCCGTACACGAAGCGATCCGCCCCCCAGACCACAGCGATGAAACCGACGATAATCGCGGCAATGTCGTAGGAGAGCGTCAGGGCAACCTCTTTGGCAAAGGAGGACGGGCCAGTTTTGCTCAGGACACGACGGGCGCAAGCCCCTTGCAGATCGCGCTGGCAAAACTACCCCGCGGAGCGCTATACGTATCAGAGCACAGGAGGGGACAGCATGGGTGAGCGGCTACGGGACAAGGTGGCGATCGTCACAGGGGCAAGCCGAGGGATCGGCGCCGCCATCGCCGGCTACATGGCCGAAGAAGGGGCCAAGGTGATCCTCGTGTCACGAAAGATCGAAGGCCTGCAGGCCGTGGCCGACGAGATCCGCGGAAATGGGGGCGAGGCCACGCCCATCGCATGCCACGCCGGGCACCGCAGCCAGCGGGAAGAGATGCTCGCAGGGGCCTTGAAGGCCTACGACAAGGTGGACATCCTGGTGAACAACGCCGCGACCAACCCACACTTCGGGCCGATGCTCACGATAGACGAGGGCGCCTGGGACAAGACCTTCGAGGTCAACGTGAAGGGCTATTTTGGAATGATCCAGCTCGTCGCGGGCCACTTGCAGCAGCGGAAGGCCAAGGGGTCGGTCGTGAACATCGCGAGCGTCGTAGGCACGATGGCCGCACCGATGCAGGGCGTCTACGCCATGACCAAGGCCGCGGTGATCTCGATGACCAAGACACTCGCGATGGAGCTTGGCGGCGCGGGCATTCGGGTCAACGCGATCGCACCAGGCTTGATCGAAACCAAGTTTGCACAGGCATTGGTCGACAACGACTCCATTCGATCGAGCATCGTCAATCGAACGGCGGCGGGCCGGGTCGGGCAGCCCCGAGACATTGCCGGAGGAGCCGTCTTCTTGGCTTCCGACGAAGCGGACTATGTGACGGGAGATGTCATGGTCATCGACGGCGGTTGGACACTCGCATAGCCGGGGGCGGCCAATGAACGCAAATCCGCCACCACCCCCGCCAGGGGCTTCACACCCGCCGGGGGCTTCACGCCTGCCGGGGGCTTCACGCCTGCCGGGGGCTTCACGCCTGCCGGGGGCTGGGCGCAAGCTCGATTTGGTCGAGATCCGCATCGAGAACCTGCGCCGGGAGCTCGGCGCGGAGACCGAGTCGGCCAACCAGGCGGCGATCCTCTATCAGGTTGCCGCACTCTACGAGCACGAGCTCGATCGGGTCTCCGACGCAATCGATCACTACGGACAATCGCACGCGGCCGCGCCGGGTTTCGAGCCAGCCCTGATCGCCCAACTTCGCATCGCCGAGCGCGCCAACAACGGACACAACCTATCCGCGCTTCAGTCCGAGCAAGTGGCCACGGCGACAAGCGCGGCGGTCGGTGGTGCGGCGCTCATGGACTTGGCCGTTCGATCGGAGGATTGGGTGTCGCTTCTGCAGCAGGCGATCGCGCGATCTCCGGCGCCGGTCGCACCGGCTCTGATTCTCGAGTGGCTTGCCGAGGCGCGAGGTGACCAGGAGGCGCTACGACACGCGTTGCGTGCCCAAGCGGAGCATGCTGCGGACGCGACCCTGCGAGCGGCCCTTTGGATGGACGTTGCCCTGAGCGAACTAGAGGCGGGGCAACCGGACGATGCGATCGCGGCGCTCGAGCGCGCTTGCGACTCCGAGGCACTCGTCTGGCAAGCCAGATCGCTGCAGCGCCGGGCAGCTAGGGAGCACGGACGCTGGGACGTATTGGTCCGCGCGACCACGTCGATGGCGGGCCTGCTCGAGGCAGCGGTCAACGCAGAGGAGCCGTCCGACCCCTTGAACCTTTCGGTCCCCGAAGACGAGCGTCTCCCGATGGCGGCATTGCTGTGGCAGGAGGCCGCGGCGTACAGCGCGACGCGGCTCGACGACCCCGATGCTGCCTCGGGCTACATCGACGCGGCGCTACGCCTGTTCCCAGACCGGAGCGCCTTTCGTTTACAAGCCTTGCGCATCGAAGAACGTCGCAACGAACCTGCAGCGTTGGAACGCGCGTCTGCTTGGTTCCTCTCCACGGCACCAGCGGACCCGGCATTCGTGGTGCACCAGATACGTCGCGCGCTGTCGAGCAAAGACCTCCAGCGCGCCTCGGACGCGCTCCGTGCCACTGCCGCGCGGCACCCCGACTCCGCCTACGCGCAAGCAGCGCTCGACGTCGCGTTGATCCGCTGCGCGGACGCCTCCACGCATGCCGAACGCTCCGAACGGGTTCGCGCGCACGCCGAAAGTGAAGAGGCGGGATCGCGCGCTCGAATGACGTGGCATGCCGCACAGTTGACCACGGCGGGACCGACCGACTCAACACAGGCGCAAGCGCTCTACAGCGAAGCCATCCGCGCCGCCTCGACATGCAGAGAACCGATCGTGCGCGAGGCGCTGGGCGCGGCGCTCACCGCCACCCAACCCGGCGAGATCCTCGACCGATGTGCTGAGCTGATGCAATGCGACATCGAGCCTACGGAGCGGGCGACGCTTGCCTTCACTCGATACGATGTCACTCAGAATGCCCTCGGGGCGACTCAGGATGCGCAGCTTCTCCTACGCGACGGTATGGACGACCCCGAGTGCCAGGCCTGGGCAGCGCATGTGGGTCGAGCCCAGGCCGCGTGGACGGGCAACACCAGCTTATTGGCCCAGGCCCACGAGTCGATCGCGGGACTGACCGACGGGGACGCGCACGTCGGACACCTGTGCGCCGCGGGGCATGCCTACGCGGGCAGCGGCGACTGGCGCGCAGCCGAGCGCCTGCTTCGGCAGGCATTGGGTGCCGCGCCCGACGACCGCTACATCCTCATGTTGCTCGCCGACGTCCTGCGTGAAGGCGGACGCCCCGAAGACGTGGTGTCCTTGGCCCGTCGGCGGTCTCAGGGTGAGCCGGGCGCCGCTCTTGGGGAGGTTCCGCTTCTCCTCGCGGGCGCAACGGCCGAACGGAGCGCGAATCTGGCAGCCGCACGGCGCGCGTACGAGCAAGCCATGGTGGAAGCCCCGGAGTCGCCCTCGGCCGCCCTCGCCCTGCTCGACGTCGCCCGCCGTCAAGATGACGTCGTCGCAAGAGTACGGGCCTACGCGCAGCTCGCGGACGCCGAGCTCGGCGGCGGAGTCTCGGAGCTGTACGCCTTGCTGCACGGCGACGCGCTGAGGTCGAACGGCGACGGCGAGGCAGGCGCGGCCTACGCAGGAGCGCTCGAGCACCCCACCACCGCACTCGCCGCGGCCGTTGCCCTCCTGTCGACACCGACGCAGCTCACGAACATGGAACAACGCTCGGCCGCCGAAGAGGCCCTCTCGGACGCCGACGTCGCGCCGTCCGAGACGTTCGGTGGCTTTGGCGCTGCGTACGGAGCGCTACGCGCGTCGCTCGGCGCACAAGGCGCTCTGGCCGATGACGCCTGGCTCGATCTCGCCGCGCTGGCGCCAACCGAGGCATTGCGGGCCGGAGCGCTACTCCAGGGCCTGCGCGCGACCCGCGTCGCCCAAGGAACCGAAGCTGCGGACGAGCTTTTCATACGTGCCCAAGAGGCCGAGGCGCTCGCGGAGACCTGCCCCGAGGCAGCGATTGCGATCGACGAAGCCGTGGCGCCTGGCGACGACGCCGAGTTTCGCGCCAGCGCGCTCGAGGGACGATTGGGGCACAGCGGCGGGGTCGGACGAAGCGCACTCGACGCCGCATATTGCCGCGCGCTCGTCGACGCGGATCGGGGCGCCGAGGCGGTTGTCCTGCTCAGCAGCGCCGTCGACGAGCGACCCGATGACCTCGCATTGTGGGAAACGCTTCGAAGCGCTGCGCGCCAAGCTGGGCAGTGGCCATTGGTCGCTCAAGCGTGCGAGCGGCTCGCGCCGTTCGTCGATGGCTCCCTCAGAGCCGATCTGTTGGAAGAGGCGGGCGTCGTTCGCTTGGATTGCCTGGGGCAGTACCCGCAGGCCGAAGAGCTCTTCCGACGCGCACTCGAAGAAGACCCCACCCGCGACATCGCCTTCCGCCGGCTACACGACCTGCTCGCCGAGGAAGAGGACGCCGAAGCTCTCGAGGCGCTCGTCTCCAACCGACTCGCTCTGGGCGGCCCAAAGGACAGGCTGGCTCTGCTCTACGAACGCGCCCGTCTGCTGCGCGGTTTCAGCGACCGACCCGGCGCGCTCGATGTTCTCGACGATCTCTTCGCCGAGGAGCCCCGACATTCAGGCGCATTGGCGCTGGCCGCGGAGGTTCACGTTTCTCTCGAACACTGGACCGAGGCGGTCCAGTGCCTGCAACGGTTATCCAAAACGGGCATCCCAGACGAACAACGGAGGGTCGCTCACCTCGGCGCCGCCGATTTTCTCGAAACACGCCTCGACGACAACGGCGCCGCGCTCGAGGAGTTGCGCGCGATCGAAGCGCTCGGGCTTGCCGATGCGCCGATATGGGTGCGAATCGCCGCGCTCGAAGCAGGCTTCGATAACCGAGGGGCCGCGCTCGAGGCGTACAGACGCGCACTCGACGCAGAGCCGGCGCACACGCTCGCGATCACCCACTTGGTCGAGCTCCTCGACGAGGCGGAGAAGGACGAGGCCGTCAGCTCCTACGAGCGGGCGCTTTGGGCGCGTATCGAGGGCGGCGAGCTCGATGGGCCACTCCTCGAAGGGTTGGGCAAGGCTGCCACGTGGAGAAGACATACGCGGCGGGCGGCGGCGGCGCGTGCGGTACAGAGCGCTCTCGGACTCGCGTCATCGAGCGGCGACGGCGGCGTGGCGAATCTCGGTGGCGTCTCCGTGGCTGCGGCGTGGGATCGCGACGCCGATGCCGTGTTGCAGCAGGTCGTGCTTCGAGCGGGCCCAGCTCTGTCGCACGAGCGCCTGCGCACCAAGAAGGCCACACCGAGCGATCCCATCTACGGCGAGCTCGAAAGCATCTCCCAGCGCTTCGGAGCCCGAGCGGGGTCGATTGGGCTGTCCGATGAGCTCGACACACTGATCGCACGCACCGGCCGCGACGGCGAGATCGACTGGGTGGTCCCTCGCGCGGCGCAGGGCGGCCTCGATGGAGCCGGACGATTCGCTGCAGGCCGTCTCGCTTGGGCGGCACCACGGGGCGCCGCGGGACTCCTCGATGAAACACCCCAGAAGGTCGCTGGCACGTTGGCGGCAGTTCTGCGTGTCGCGCGCTGCGAGGTAGGGCTCGCGGAGCCGGCCCTGCCTGCGATCGACGTCAAGCTTCGAAGGGCCACTCGCAAAGCCGTGCACGAAGCCGTCGGCGCGGTTCAACTCGCGCCTGCGTCGCTGCTCGCGTTCGCGCGCGGCCTCCAGCAAAGCGCCGACCGGGCCGGGCTCATGGCGTCGGGCGACATCGCCGCCGCCATGACGACGTTGCTGAACGGCCGGGTCGCCGTGAGCACGCTCCGAACCTCGGCACGTGGAATCGATCTTCTTCGATTCTGGATCGGGCCCGAATCACATCTGTGGGGGGCCGATGGCTGAGGACGATCTGTCTCGGGCGAACCGCGAATCGGACGCCCCCTCTTTTGATTTCGACGACGACGCGATCTCCTCGCTTCTCGACGCCTTCGTCGCAACCCGAACGGGATCCCAGGCAAAGCGTGTCAGCCGCCCGCCGGACCCCTTGGACCCCGGCGCGCAGGCTGCACAACGTACCGTATTCCAACACACGTCACACCACGAGGCCCTACCCCTCGTTGGCGACACGCCGGAGACCAGGGGCCGCCGCATCGAGCTACTCGAGGCCCTGGCGACACGCGCCGTTGGCTCCGCGCGTGCACGACTACTGAGTTCTGCTGCAGAGCTTCACGAGCAACTGGGCAACGGCGAGGCTGCTGCCCGCAACTACACCCATGCGCTGGCCGCCGACGCTCGGGACGTTGTGGTGCTCCGGGCTCTGCGGCGACACGCCATGCAGCGTGGCGACTGGGCGGCCGCCGCAACGGCGCTAGAAAAGGAGGCCGGCCTCGAGCTGAGCGTGAGCGATCGGGTCTCCGCACTCAAACTGCTCGCGCACATCCAACTGTCGAAGCTGGGTGACGCCGCGGCGGCGGGACAAGCAGCGACACGGGCAGCCGGGCTTCAACAAGACGATTTCGTAGCCAGCATCCTGGCGACCTCCGCGGGCCTCGCGCGAGGGAACGCATCCCGTGCAGCGGAGGCTCTTACAGACGCGGCGGAACGATGGCCGGACGCCGAGGCACAAGCGGTCATGCTGCTGCACGCGGCGCAGCTAATCGAGACGGCCGGCGCACCCGACGCCGCGAGACAGGCATTCGGCCGCGTCGTCGAGCTTCAACCGGCGCTGCTCGCCGCACATCTTGGCGTGATTCGAGCCACGCATGACCCCGGCACCACCGACGCCGCTCGCGAATCGCTCGAGTCCGCGGCAGAGCGTTCCTCCCCGCCGGTCGCTGCCGCGCTGCTGCGAACGCTCCTCGGCCCCTCGGAAGACACCGCGACCCTATGGACGCTCGCCGAGGCAGCGGCGCTTGCCGGTGACCCGCAGCGAGCGATCAAGGCAATCGAATGCATGTCCGATCTATCCCCCGAGGCGCGGTCCGTCGGCAGTGCGCGACGCGCTCGTCTGCACGCAGAACTAGGCGATCAACCGGGCTACGAACAAGCGTCGCGCGATGCGCATTCGGAGCCGCGTCTAGGCGCCTACGTGCACTCATG
>JAUXFZ010000236.1 GCA_030622585.1 Myxococcales bacterium | reverse complement strand
TCGCGACAGCGGCGAGAGGGCCGAAGCCCCAGTTCTACGGGGCCAGACTACAGCCACCAGCGTAGGATGTGCGCCCACCAGGGGGCGGGTCTTTCGATAGGCTGCCATTTACGTTCGCTGCTGTGCATACGGGCCTCCGTTCGGGCATGACGTACCCCGTCGGGCGATTATACAGAGATCGGCTTGGTTTCGAAATTGTTTCGTGATCTCCGTAACCGCATAAAATGACAGCTAAATTCCCCTGTTTCAGGGCGAGCCCACGTAGAGCACGCGGCCTTCACCCTCGAGGTGCCGCTTGAAATAGAACGGAACCCGCAGCAGATCCCGGCGGATCGCGGGGCGGATGATCGACACGAAGACGCCATCGCCGATGTCGACGAGCGCACCGAACGACACGAGCGTCCGATTCCCCTTGAACGGCCGGACCCGCATGAAGCCCCAACCTGCGCGGATGTCGTGAGGCTGCGAGTGGTCGACACGGAACACCACCGAGCTGCGATCGGGATCGAGCGTGGTCTGGAAGACGTATCGAACATCGATCGGCCCCCATTGCTGGCGTATCGCCAAGTCGGCGTCGTTCCCGGCCTGGTGGTGGACGTCGCTTTCGGTGACGAGCGGGATGAAGTTCTTGTACCCCGACAAGTCGGCGAGGGCCTGCCACGCGACGCCGATGGGTACGTCCATGATCTGCCAACTCTGCCCGCCGATCAACTTGAGCGTGCCGCGCTGCTCGCTCTTCAGCCTCATGACGAGCTCGCCGGCCATGAGCAGCTTCTTGTCCTCGTCGGTGAGTTCGTCGCTGCTCGAGAGGGACCGGGACGGCGCGGCGAACGTGACCGTGATGGCACAGAGCAAGGCCAGGGCGGTAGTCAAAATTGACCACCGGCTGCGTTCTTGTCTATGTCTGACGTTGTTCATGCGTGCGGTTCTCATCGTGCTGATACTTGGTGGCGGTTTCGTGGCCGCGACTGCGGGCGCTATTCCCAATGACGACGCCGGGCCGACCCTCATTCAGAACATTTCGCAGAATCTTACAACGGGCGCGGCAGTTGAGGTACCCGGCGGGGGCGGAGACGCCAGTCTTCCCGCGTGGACGTCGATTTTGCCGCCACTTCTTGCGATTGTCCTGGCCCTACTGTTCCGTCACGTTCTGGTCGCGCTCGCCTTGGGGGTGTGGCTCGGCGCATTCCTGACCTCCGGGCTATCGCCGTGGGGGTCGTTCGCCCGGTTGCTCGACACGTATGTCGTCAACGCGATCGCCGATCGGGGGCATGCCTCCATTCTGGTGTTCAGTCTGTTGCTCGGCGGGATGCTCGGGCTCATGACGCAAAGTGGCGGTGCGAAGGGACTGGCTTCCTTGGTGAGCACCGATGCAACGAGTCGCCGGCGCGGGCAGCTCACCACATGGTTCCTCGGGTTGCTGGTCTTCTTCGACGACTACGCCAACTCGCTCCTGGTCGGCTCCTCGATGCGCCCCGTGACGGATCGCCTTCGCATCAGCCGGGGGAAGCTCGCGTTCCTAGTGGACGCGACCGCGGCGCCGGTCGCGAGCTTGGCGCTGATCTCGTCTTGGATCGGCGTGGAGGTCGGCTACATCGGAGACCAGTTCACGCACCTAGGCATCGAACGAGACGCCTACGTGACGTTCATCGAGACGATTCCTTTTCGGTTCTATCCGATTCTCATGCTTGTCTTCGTTGCATGGGTCGCCCTTCGCGGCCGTGACTTCGGACCGATGCTGCGCGCGGAGCGGCGCGCCCTCGACGAGGGACTCGTCTCCCGACCTGGGTCCCAACCCACGTCGGACTTCCATGAAGAGTCGGTTCCCGACGACATCCCAGGCCGGCCCTTGAACGCCGTGATTCCGGTAATCGTGGTGGTGCTCGTGGCTATGGTGGGGATCTATGTCGACGGGCGGGGCAAGGTGCTATCGGCCGGAATGGAACTCTCCCTTCGGGCGATCGTGGGCGAGGCGAGTTCGAGCGCGGCCATCCTATGGGCGACGGGGGCAGGCTGCCTCGTGGCCCTGGCGCTCTCGGTGGGGAGCGGCGCGCTGTCGTTTGGCAAGTCGATCGAAGCTTGGATGTCGGGGATGCGGTCGATGCTTTTCGCGGCGGTCATTCTCGTTCTGGCGTGGTCGCTCGGAGCGGTGTGTCGCGACCTCGACACCGCGTCTTTTCTAATCGGCGCCGTGGGCGACTGGATCGCACCGGCTTGGATTCCAGCCACGGTTTTCATCATGGCTGCGTTGGTCAGCTTCGCGACCGGCACTTCGTGGGGCACCATGG
Organism: Myxococcales bacterium; assembly: GCA_030622585.1. Taxonomy (GTDB): domain Bacteria; phylum Myxococcota_A; class Polyangia; order Polyangiales; family Houyiibacteriaceae; genus SG8-38. Next base: position 2,803 of record JAUXFZ010000236.1, on the reverse strand, counting down.
CGATCCTCTTCCCGCTGGCGATTCCACTGGCACACCAGATCGCTCCGGGAAACGAGACGATCTTGCTGGGTACCGTCTCCTCGATTCTTGCGGGATCGGTCTGGGGTGACCACTGCTCGCCGATTTCCGACACGACCGTCCTCAGCTCGATGGCGACGAGCTGCGATCACATGGACCACGTCCGAACCCAACTGCCGTACGCGCTCTTCATCGGTGGCGTCAGCTTGTTGTGTGCGGAGTTTCCGGTGGCCGCAGGTTGGTACGGTCCGTGGGCCGGGTTGCTCATTGGGGCGACCGCGATGATCGCAGTGTTCGAGCTAGTCAGCCGACCCGTGCGACGGTAGCCGTTCGGTGCCGATCTCACCCGCCACGAGCCTGTCCCGGAGCAGTCGCTTGAGGGTCTTCCCACTTGCCCCCTGCGGGAGGGAGTCGATGAATGCGAACAGGCGAGGCACTTTATAGGGCGCAAGGTGCTCCCGCGCCCACGCGTCGAGCTCGTGCGGGGTGACGTCGGTGCGTCGAACGACGACGGCGACGATCTCTTCCCCGTAGTAGTCATCGGGTTGCCCGACCACGGCTACTTCGCGAACGGCAGCATGATGCGCAAGGACGTTCTCGACTTCGGACGGATAGATACTGGCGCCGCCGCGCAGAATCAGATCCTTGCTGCGGTCGGCGATGCTCAGGCGCCTCTCGTCGTCGACGAAGCCGATGTCGCCGGTATGTAACCAGCCCCCGCGCATCACATGGGCCGTCGCGAGCCGTTCATCGAGGTAGCCCGCCATGACGTTCTGCCCACGAATCAACACTTCGCCGTGTGCACCTGTCGGCAGCTCCTCACCGAAGTCGTCCGCGATCCTCAGCTCGACGCCAGCCACCGGTCTTCCGCAGGACCCCGGCACCGGGTCGTCTGGCGGGGCGTTGATCGCCGTGAAGGTGGCTTCGGTGAGCCCGTATCCCTGACGCACGGGTGCGCCGAGGCGCTGCTCCGCTCGTAGCCTGACGTCCTCGGCAAGAGGCGCGCCCGCGCTCAGGCACCATCGAAGGGACGGCGGGGTCGGCTGGGTGGCTTCGTCCGCCCACGCGACGAACATCGTGGGCACGCCCGGGAGCCAGGTGATGCGATGGGCGGTGCAGAGCTCGAGCGTGCGCGATGGCGAGAACCGAGGGACGAAGACGGTGCTCGCGCCCGCGAAGAAGGGCGCGAGGAGCGTCATGCGAATGCCGTACGAATGGCTGAGGGGAAGGGTGCCGAGGATCCGGTCCTCCTCGGTGAGCTGCAGCGTCTGCTCGACGAGCGCTCGGGTATGCACCCCAAGTGACCCGTGCGTGATGCAGACAGCTTTCGCGGCGCCCGTCGTTCCCGAGGTGTACAGAAGCATGGCTAGCGAATCGGGGGCTGCGATGCATGGCGAAGCCTCGCGTGTGGCGTTGGCGATCGCATCCTCGACGAGCAGGATCTGAGCAGACGTGTCTGCGCGTGCCTTGCTCTCGCGCGCGACGGCCGAGCGGTCGTCATCGGTGAGAAGCGCCTTGCAGCCAGCGTGTTGCAACCGGAACGCGATCTCGTGCGCCGTCGACATGACGGGGATCGGCAGCGTCGTGCAGCCCGCGTACACGGTGCCGAACCATGCGGCGACGAACTCCAGCCCATTGGCGGTGCAGATCGCCACCCTGTCGCCGGGTCCGAGGCCGCGTTCGAGCAGATGCGCGGCCACGCGGGACGCCTGGCGGTCGAGCTCGCCGTAGCTGAGCGCGAGCCCATTCCGCCCGGAGTCGATGATCCCAGTTCGCGCCGGATCTCGTCCCGCCCAGCGATGCAGGAAACTCCCGACATTGGCGTTCATCGCCCGGAACCTAGCACGAGAGGCGTAGCTGGACGGCGGGCCCTGTCGCGTTAGGCTCCCCCCATGCCCACAGCAAAAGCGATTCGCATTCGTGAGGCCGGAGGGCCTGAAGTCCTCGAGCTCGGCGAGATCGAACTGGCCCCGCCGGGACCGTCGGAGGTGTTGGTCGAGGTTGCTGCCGCGGGCTTGAACCGCGCGGACTGTCTGCAGCGCCGTGGCTTCTATCCGCCGCCGCCCGGCGTACCTGCCGATGTGCCAGGGCTCGAGTTCGCGGGGGCGGTCGAGTCGGTCGGCGACTCGGTGAGCGCTTGGAAGCCCGGCGATCGAGTGATGGGAATCGTGGGCGGTGGCGCCATGGCGACTCGCCTGCTGACCGGGGGCGCCGAACTGATGGCGGTTCCCAAGGAGCTGTCGCTCGAAGAGGCGGCAGCGATCCCGGAGGTGTTCCTGACGGCGTACGATGCGATCATCGTGCAGGGCGGCCTCGACGCGGGGGGCTCGGTGCTGTTTCACGCCGTCGCAAGCGGCGTGGGCACGGCCGGCATTCAGTTGGCGTCGGTGATCGGTGCGACTTCGATCGGCACATCCCGCACCGCCGACAAGCTCCCGCGATGCACCGACATCGGCTTGAACCACGCCGTGCTAGTCGAGGACGGCAACTTCGCCGATGGCGTTCTCGCGGCATCCCCGAAAGGCGTCGACGTCATCCTCGACACCATCGGTGCGGCGTATCTCGCGCAGAACGTCAAAGTCATCGCAAAGAAAGGCCGCATCATCGTGATCGGACTGATGGGCGGCGTGAAGGGCGAACTAGCCCTCGGCGCCCTGCTGGCGAAACGAGCTTCCATCCACGGCTCGGTCTTGCGCAGCCGTTCCCCGGAAGAAAAAGCCGAACTGACCAAGTCATTCACCGACCAGATGCTAGGCTACTTCGCGACTGAGGACCTGAAGCCCGT
>JAUXFZ010000283.1 GCA_030622585.1 Myxococcales bacterium | reverse complement strand
GGAGCGTGGGATCAGGTCGAGTCGGCCTTCGACGACGGCGCGGGCCCGTGCATGGGGCTCGCCCTTGAGCGCCGGAAGCACGATCTGGCTCCAGGTGAAAAGTGTCTTTCCGTCGGCGCCCTTGAGCGCGAGGGTGAGCACCGGCTCGAGCCGCTTCTGGTAGGCGACGGATGCGGTGCACAAGGCGGCGAACGTCCTGACGAGACCATCCTTGCCCACGTCGCTCGCTTCCTCGAACGAGCTCTTGAGCACATCGAGTTGTCGCGCGACCCGGGCCGGCGCGATCCGCGCGATGGCGGGCAGTGCTTCGGCAGACGCCTGCACGACGCGCTTGTTCGAGGAGGAGATACCCCTAGCGAATTTTGCCACCAGCGGCACCACCAGCTCCGACTTGGCCGCGATGATCTCGCTCAGGACGCGCGCGGACTGTGTCGCCGCCGTCCGAGGGCCTTCCATCATGGTTTCGCCGTGCTCCGCGATCTTCGATTGCGGGCTTTCGTCCGCGAGGATCTTCTGCGCGGCCACCACGGCGCCACCACCGGCGGTCTTTTTGCTTGGCGTCGCCTCCGTCGCCTCCGTCGCGTCGGTCTCGTCTTCGGTGCTCGTCTTTTTGGTCGTCATTCGGGTCCTTGAAGTGCTTCAACGATTTGCGGTAGCGAGACTTCGTAGCGCCACGAGGTGCCTCGGTGTCCGCCCTCGTACTCCTCGTAGTGAACGGGCAGCCCACGCTTGCGGAGTGCCTCGCCGAGCATCCGCGCTGCGAAGTGTAGCCCGTGCTCATCCCTGTTGCCTGCGTCGACGTAAATAAGCGACATCGTTTGCAAAGCCGCCGTCGAGGCGTCGATTCGCTCGAGTGGGTCGTGCCCGAGCCACTGCGCCCAGACGTCGCTGCGCAGCTCGCCCGTGCTGGGATCCATCGGAATCTGAGCGAAGGGGAAGCTGGTCGGGTCGGGTGAATAAGCCGCGCTGGCGGCGAGCACGAAGATGGCATCGAACTGGGTGGCGTTCTTGGGACCGACTACGGGGATCTCTTCCGCAAACGCGCGGAGGCCCCCAGCCAGGTCGATCGCGATCGCCGCGCTCGTGAGCATCGGTCGCATGCTGACTTCAAACGCGGCATCGCCCGCGTGGCTCCCAATCACGGAGACGACGTCCGGCCTGTCCATGCCGAGGCGCAACGCCCCGAAGCCGCCGGACGAGCGGCCTACCACGGCGCGCGCCTCGCGCTTGGGGATCGTCTGGAACTCCGCGTCGACGAAAGAGAAGACCTCGTCGGCGAGATAGGTCTGGTAGCGGCCGGTTCCGTCTGAATCGACAAACTGCGAGCCGCCCCATCGATTGAAGCAGTCGGGCAGTACGAGGATCGCGGGATTGCATTGCCCACCGGCGATGAGCTGGTCGGTGAGCTCGATCGTGTTCGGCTTCCACGGGCTCCAACTGGCGATCGAGTGATTCGTCGCCGCGAAGCCGGCGAGCATCATCACGACTGGGAAGCGCTTCGTTCCGTCGTACTGCGGCGGCAGGTAGACGTACAAATCACGCTCGCACGGGTCCCCGAGCGGGTTGTCGCTCAGACACTGGCTCTGATGGGATGTTCGAACGACGCGGCCCTGCATTGGCGGCCTTCGCATAGCACACTCGCGCTCCCGGAGCGGGACATACGGTGACTTTCGCTACATGCGATCGACTACGCCAATGCCGACGAGCCCGAGCCCGCGGCGGATCTGCCTGGCCGACAGGGCCGTCAGCCCGAGTCGGCTCTCTCTCGTTGGGCCCTCGGCGTCGAGCACCGGGCACTCGGCGTAGAAGCCGTTGAAGGCGCGCGCCAGCTCGTAGATGTGCTCGCAAATCAGATGTGGCTGACTGGTCGTGCCCGCCTGGTAAACGACATCGGCGAACCGCAGCAGGTGCTTGCCGAGGACCTGTTCCGCGGGTGCATCGAGACGGATCGTCGCGCTGGCCGCCATCGCGTCCATGTCGACTTCACCCTTTGCGAAGATCGACGCGCAACGCGCATACGCATATTGCAGATACGGGCCTGCATTGCCCTGGAACGAGATCATCTTGTCCCAGTCGAACTGGTAGTCACTGAGTCGGTTCTGACGAAGGTCGGCGTACTTCACCGCACCGATGCCCACGACCCGGGAGACCTCGTCGATTTCTTCGGGTCGAACTCGCAGGCGGCCTTCGGCGATCCCTTCCTCGATACGTTGCCGCGCGCGCTGCTTCGATTCTTCGAGCAGTGACACCAGGGTGATCACGTTCCCGCTCGCGTCCCGCGTCCGCAGTGGCTTGCCGTCGTTGCCTAGCACCGTGCCGAAGCCGATGTGCTCGAGATCCATGTCGACGCCCAGCAGCTTCATCACGGCGAAGAGCTGCTGGAAGTGAAGTCCCTGGCGATTGTCGACGACGTAGAGAGCGCGGTCGGCCCGCAAATGCTCTTTGCGGTACTGCACCGTCGCGATGTCGGTCGTCGAGTAGAGAAATGCACCGTCCTTCTTTCGCACGATGAACGGAGTCTTCTGTTTACGCAGCGCCTTGGGAGCACTGTCGATGTCGTCCCAGAAGACGCACACGGCCTTGTCGTCTACCCGGGCGATCCCCCGCGCGAGGAGCTCCTCGACCACCCCCGGCAGGGCGTCGTGGTAGGCGCTCTCGCCGAGCCAGGTGTCGAACGAGACGTCGAGCTCGGCGTACACCGCGTTGAGGGTGGTCCGGCTGACGTCCACGAAGTGTTCCCACAGCCTGCGATTCTCCTCGTCGCCGTTCTGGAGCTTCGCGAGCTCCGCGCGCGCTCGTTCGGCGAAGGCATCGTCGTTGCCTGCGCGTTGCGAGGCGAGCTTGTACACACGCTCGAGCTCCGGGACGGGCGTGGCGTGGAGCGCTTCTTCGTCCCCCCACTCGCGCATCCCGACGATCAGCAGTCCAAACTGCGTCCCCCAATCGCCGAGATGGTTGTCGCGCACCACGTCGTGACCCATGAATGACAAGATCCGCGCGATCGCATCGCCGATGATCGTCGAGCGCAGATGCCCAACATGCATCTGCTTCGCGATGTTGGGGCTCGAAAAATCGACGACGATCTTGGAGACATCTTCCACCGTCGGCACCCCGTTGCGCGCCGGATCGCGCAGCGCCTCGGTGAGCTTCGATGCAATCCAAGCAGGCTCCAGATGAATGTTGACGAACCCAGGCCCCGCAACCTCGGCCTTCGCGATTGCGTCGACTCCGGTCAGCGCCTCGGCAATGGGCTGCGCCAGCTCCCGCGGAGGCCTCCCGAGCTCTTTCCCAAGCGCCATCGCCCCGTTGATCTGAAAGTCTCCAAACTTCGGATCCTGGGTGGGACGCACGAGCGCCGGGCGCGGGCCGTCGAGGCCAAGAGCTTCTTGGATCGCTTCAGAGCCGAGGGACTCGAGGTATCGCTCGAGGAGCATGGCCGGAGGCTTACGGGGTAGCGAGGACCAGTGCCAGTGTCAGTGTCAGTGCCAGTGTCAGTGTCAGTGCCAGTGCCAGTGCCAGTGTCAGTGCCAGTGCCAGTGCCAGTGCCAGTGTCAGTGTCAGTGCCAGCGTCAGGGACCGGCCCGGTTGTTGAGCGCCACAACCCTTTAGTGTTACCAATCTAGCCTGAGATGAGTGAGCAGGCCTATCGCCGACTTGACGCGAAGCGCGCCTGCCTCCAGCTTCTTACACCCGGCATCCATCAGGGCTTTCTCCGGTAATCACTCAATAACTCCTCTGGCCCGAGGGTGACCGACTCGACACTTGGAGGCTGACTTGGCGCAAGCAATCAACCGTTACCGTGCGGATCTACGAGACTTTCGGTTCCTGTTCTTCGAGCAGTTCGATCTGCAGGCGGTTCTCGGGAAGGAACCCTACGGCGAGTGGAGCCCAGACGAGTGCAACATGGTGCTCGACGAGCTGTATCGCTTCGTTTGCGACGTGACCGGCCCACTCAACGGCAGCGGCGACGCTCAGGGCTGTCGGATCGAAGACGGCCGCGTCATTACGCCAGACGGTTTCAAGGAAGCCTGGGACAAGCTCTGGGAGGCTGGCTGGCGCACGATCGCCTCACCTTCGCGCTGGGGCGGCCAGGACGCGCCGAAAATGATCGGCTCCCTCGTCGAGGAGATGCTCTGCGGCGCCAACGCCTCGTTCACGATGTACACCGGCCTCACGCTGACTGCGGCCGAGCTCATCATGGACTTCGGTACCGAGGAGCAGAAGCACAAGTACGTGCCCAAGATGATGAGCGGCGAGTGGACCGGCACGATGTGTCTGACCGAGCCGCAGGCCGGCTCCGATGTCGGCGCCGCGACGACCAGCGCGACACGCAACGACGACGGCACCTATAACATCCGCGGCACCAAGATCTTCATCAGCGCCGGCGACAATGACCTCGGCACCAACGTGGTCCATCTGGTCCTCGCGCGTATCGACGGCGCCGAGCCTGGCACCAAGGGGCTGTCTCTCTTCCTCGTTCCCCGTGTACGCATCAACGAGGACGGCTCGCTTGGCGAGCTCAACGACGTCGAAGTCCCCTCGATCGAACATAAGATGGGCATCAACGCATCGGCCACCTGTGTCATGCAGTTCGGCGACGAAGACGGCAGCATCGGCGAGGTCGTCGGTGGCGTCGAACATCAAGGCATTCGCCAGATGTTCCACATG
>JAUXFZ010000304.1 GCA_030622585.1 Myxococcales bacterium | reverse complement strand
TCCGCATCGGGGAACTCTCCGCATCGCGAAAACACGTGATTAATCACAGGCCGTGCGGCCGTCGCCCCTTTGATACCCACGCCATCCCCCCACCCGGAACTCCCTGATCTCACCCTGGGAAGGTTCTCCACCTCGGCCCTATCGACTGCTCCGCCGATCTCAACCTGGGAAGGTTCTCTAGACTTCAGCCAAATCGTGGGAGGCAAGCGGGCGATCACGGCCGACACCGCGCTGAGATTGGGGAAGTACTTCGGGGTGTCCCCGGAGATGTGGGTCGGCCTGCAGTCGGACTACGAGCTACGCGTCGCGCGACGGAGCTCCGGCAGGGAGATCGATCGCACCGTCAAACGCCGTGTGGCGTAGACGCTGTCGCCTCACCATCGCTAGCGCTGTTGGGCGAGCTCTCCGACGCCCTTCGCGAGCCGGCTCGGCAACCATGGCCCCTCATAGATGAACGCCGTGTACACCTGCACCAAGGTCGCCCCTGCTTCGATCCGCTCCCACGCCTGCTCCGCCGTCTCAATTCCACCGACCGAAATCAACACGAGCCTGTCCCCGACCTTCGCTCGCAAACGCTGCAACACTTCCATCGAGCGCTCGCGCACCGGCGGGCCGCTCAAGCCCCCTGCCCCGCAGCGCTCCACTTCATCGGCGCTGCTCGCGAGACCGCCTCGTCCAATCGTGGTGTTCGTCGCGATGATTCCATCGAGCCCGAGGTCGAGCGCCAGATCGGCAACGGCGTCGACGTCCTCGTCGGCTAAATCCGGTGCTATCTTCACCAGCAACGGCACGCGGCGTGCCGGAGACACTTCATTAAGTGCTTCACGAACTGCGCTCAGCAGCGGGCGCAGCTTTTCGGTCGCCTGTAGGTCGCGCAAGCCCGGCGTGTTGGGCGAGCTCACGTTGACGACGACGTAGTCGGCGAGTGGACCAACTCGCCTGGCACTGGCCACGTAGTCACCGATCGCATCGTCTTCCGGAACGACCTTGGTCTTGCCGATGTTGACCCCGACGATCGTCTGATGCGGTCGCTGCAGTCGCGCCACGGCATCCGCCGAGCCGCGGTTGTTGAAGCCCATGCGGTTCACCAACGCGCGGTCCTTTGGAAGCCGGAACAGTCGTGGCGTCGGGTTACCTGGCTGCGGCTGTCCGGTCAGGGTACCCACTTCGACGAAACCGAAACCCATCGCGCCCAATGCTTCGTACCCGATGGCATCCTTGTCGAAGCCCGCGGCCAAGCCGATCGGGTTCGGAAAATCGAGGCCGAGGGCGTGGACTCGCGACAGCTCGTTGCGACCGTGGAACAGTCTCCGCATGAGCGGAAGCGCGCCCGGAATCACGGCCAGCAACCGCAGACAACCAAACGCAAGATGATGCGCCGTCTCCGCCGGAAGCAGATACAGCAGCGGGCGAATCAGCGCGCGGTACACGGGTCCCTCAACGGGCGAGCGCTGACCATCTCGCATCATCTCCCAGGCGCTGGTCGATGCGGACGTCGAACGCCTCCTCGATCGGACCGAGGATGCCCGGGTCGGCAGCGTGCACCTCGCGCAGCGCTTCACGGCACTGCGCCACTGCGGTCGGGCTCATGCGTCCAAGCGGTGGGCGCTTGGTGGAGGAGAGCATCCCGAGCCCTGCCATCATGGTCTTCACGGGCACGGGGTTTCTAAATCTGTCTGTGACCTCGACGCTCTGTCCGTTTGGCAGAGTCCGCACAGCCGTAACAGAGCACGTCACCATCTTGAGCAAGGGAGCCAGCGCGAGGGCAAGCCGCTCGATTTCTTCCGCGTCGTCCGCCACCTGCGCGCGAACCAGCGAAGCAATGGCAGCTGGCACAATGTTCGAGACCACGCTGACCACACCGCTCGCGCGGATTTCGTCGTCACGCATCATCGCGAGCGTCAAGTCGTCGTCACCAGACAGAATGCTCAACGCGGGACCCGCGAGCTGACGATCCAAGCGCATGCGCTCGAGGCTGCCGGTCGCTTGCTTCACCGCGGGCACTCGCTTGGGGTCGTTGAGGTGCAAAATAGCGAGGTCCGCCGCCGACAGCGCGCACCCGCTTCGCCCCGGAATCACGTAGGGAACGATCGGAATATCGGGCACATTCTCGAGGATTCGTTCGTAATATTCGGTGCGCAGCTCGAGACTCGACGGGCCGTTGTAGTAGCAGTCCACCAACAACACCGCCGTGGCACCGGCTTCGTTGGCCTGAGTGGTCGCGCGAATCGCCTCTTCGGTGTTGTTGCTGCCGGCCCCGGCCAGGACACCGGCTCGACCTTCCACCGCGCGCACCGACGCATCGATGACCGCGTCGTGCTCTTGCCATGAAAGCGTGGGCGATTCGCCCGTCGTGCCGCACGGAAGGACGCCGTCGACGCCTTCTCGCACCTGAAACTCGATGAGGCGACGCAGCGACTCGTAGTCGACCTGACGGTCCGTCGAGAACGGTGTCGTCAGGGCGGTCCACACACCGTGAGGTCGAAAGGTCCCACTCATGCCGGGACCTTAGCGTTTTTCATCGCAAAGGAAAGCGGGATTGTGCTTGACCAAAATCCAAAAAAAGCCCACCAACGCGACGAATGGCAGCGTTGGCAGCAGCTCTGGTCCTCGGCTCGTTTCTCATCGCGTATCGATTCTACGCGCGATTCCTCGGCGAGCGGATCTACCAAGACCAAGAGGACATCGTCACCCCGGCGCACGAGCTCGAAGACGGCGTCGATTTCGTCCCGACGCAGCGTGCCGTACTGTTCGGACACCACTTTACCTCGATCGCGGGAGCCGCGCCGATCATCGGTCCGTGCGTCGCCGCATACTGGGGCTGGGGCCCCGCATTGGCTTGGGTCGTGCTCGGCACGATCTTCATGGGCGCTGCACACGACTTCGGCGCACTGGTCGCGAGCGTCCGCGAGAAGGGCCGATCGATCGCCGATATCACGGCCGAGACGATCAGCGGACGGGCGCGCATCCTGTTCATGTGCTTCGTGCTGGTGCTGATCTGGCTCGTTCTCGCCGTCTTCGCGATGGCGATCGCCGGGCTGTTCGTCAGCCAACCGACCAGCGTCATCCCCATCAACATTCAGATCATCGTCGCCGTCGTGATCGGCTGGCTCGTCTACAAGCGTCGCGTGAAGATCCTCTGGCCGTCGTTGATCGCGCTCGCGGTGCTCTACTTCTTCGTCTGGGTGGGCACGAAGGTTCCGGTCGACTTCGTGGCGATGGGAGTCGATCGACACACCGCGACCACCGGCTGGATCATCTTCTTGCTGATTTACTCGGCGGTAGCCAGTCTGTTGCCGGTCTGGTTGCTGCTCCAGCCGCGCGACTACATCAACAGCCACCAACTTTTCGTTGGGCTGGGTCTCTTGTTCCTCGGCGTCCTCATTGCACACCCGAACTTCGATGCACCAATGTACCGCACCGCCGAAGCGGGAGCCCCGTCGATCTTCCCGATCCTGTTTGTCACGATCGCGTGCGGAGCGATTAGCGGTTTCCACGGCCTCGTGTCTTCAGGCACGACCTCGAAGCAAATCTCGCGACTGTCCGATGCTCGGCTGATCGGGTACGGCGGAATGCTCGGCGAAGGTTCCCTCGCGCTCGCATCGACGCTTGCCGCGGTCGCCGGCATAGGCTTGGTCGGCGCGTGCGTCCTCCCCGGCCAAGGCGTCGTCGATGATTTGAGCTGGGCGGTCTACTACGACAGCTGGGGACACGCCGGCGGCAACAAAGCAGCGGCGTTCGTGCTCGGCGGTGGTGCTTTCCTCGAAGCAGTCGGTTTGTCCTCGGAGCTCGCCCGCACCTTGATGGCTGTTCTGGTGATCGCCTTTGCCGCCACTTCACTCGACACCGCCACGCGCATCCAGCGGTTCATTCTCAGCGAGCTCGGCACCGTGCTCCGCGTCAAGCCGCTCACCAACCCTTACATCGCCACCATCATCGCGGTCGTCCCAGCGATGTACCTTGCGCTCGCCGAAACCCCGGACCCCGCCACAGGCCAACCGAGAGCCGTAGGCTGGGTACTCTGGCCAATCTTCGGCGCGAGCAATCAGCTGCTTGCCGCACTTACCCTCATGACCCTGGCCCTCTACTTCTTCGCGCGAAAGCGACCGGTTTGGCCGCTGGTGATCCCGATGCTGCTGGTAACGCCCGTCGCAGGCTTGGCCCTCTTCACCAATCTCCAGGGCTTCCTTGCCGAGGGCAACGCCCCACTGGCCGCCCTGGCCTCGCTACTACTAGTCCTGCTGTTGTGGATGATCGTCGAAGGGGCCCTCGCAGCGCAACGCCTGAGGCGCGCCTAAACGCTGGCACTGTCGCTGCTACGCTACGGGCGCAGCATGAAGTAGATCACGACGCCGGTGACTGACACATACAGCCAGACCGGCAGAGTCCACCTCGCCAGCCGTTTGTGCGACGAGAAGCGCTGGCGACTCGCGAAATAGAACG
>JAUXFZ010000110.1 GCA_030622585.1 Myxococcales bacterium | reverse complement strand
GGTCGACCTCGCTCACATCAGCCGCAAAGGTTTTTTCGACGCGGTCGACGTGCATGACAAGACCCAGCCGCTCTGGGTCACGCATACAGGATTGGCTGGCGTCTACGAGCACTGGCGAAACATCACCGACGAGCAGTTGCGAGTCGTGGCGGACACCGGCGGTACGGTCGGTGTCATGTTGCAGGCCGCGTTCCTCGGCCGACGCGCGGTCACCGTTGCCACCATGGTCGATCACCTCGCGCATATCGTGGACACCGTCGGAGAGGACCATGCGTCGATCGGCACGGACTTCGACGGGGCGATCACGCCACCCAAGGACTTGCCGGGACTCTGGACCCTTCCGCGGGCAGTCCAGGAGATGCTCGACCGAGGCTGGTCCGATGTTCGCATTCGGAAGATCCTCGGCGGCAATGCATTGCGGGTCGTCGAGGCGTTGCGCGGGTAGGCCGGCGCGCACAGGCTTCGGCCATGGCACTCCTGGAACAGATCAATGCCGACCTCAAAAAGGCGATGCTCGAACGCGACGAACTGACCCGCGATACCCTCCGCATGGTCAAGTCCGAGCTTCTGACGCTCGACGATCCCGACGAGCTGGTCGTGCTGTCCCGCGCGGTGAAGACGCGGCGCGACAGCATCAAGAGCTACGTCGAGGGGGGGCGCCAGGATCTCGCCGACAAAGAGCAGGCGGAGATCGAGGTGATCGAGCGTTACCTCCCGAAGCAGCTCAGCGAAGACGAGACTCGTGAGGCGATCGCCGGGATCATCGAAGAGCTCGGCCTGTCGAGCAAGAAGGACCTCGGGAAGGTGATGAAAGAGCTCAAGGCGCGGTACCCCGGCCAGGTCGATGGAAGGCTGGCTTCCTCGCTTGCAGGGCGGTTACTGGGCTGACGCTCTAGCTACTGGGCTGACGCTCTAGCCGTTCCGCCCCGACCACCCCGACCACCACAGACGGTACCGTTCGCGGATCGCCCGGCGCTCGACGCGCGGCATGTTCACGCGGTAGCCGAAGTCCTGCCCAGACGCACGAGCGAGGTCGCGGCTGGCGATCGCTCGAATCTCCGGGTCGTCGTGGTCGAGGCTATCGATGAGCCACTCTAGGCGCGGGCGATCGCCGTGGTCCACGAACCAAGCGCGCCAATCTGCCTCTCGGTCGCCGAAGTCTTGCGCGGTCAGCATGCGCAAGACGCGCCAGGCCGCCTCACCGAGGACGCTGTGCTCCGACAGGGCTGCCATCAGCGGCTCTACGCTTTTCTTGTCGCGAAGGACCGCCAGTGCACGCATTGCTAGCAAGCGTGAGCGCTGGTCGTTGCCCGGCGCGAGCGCCAGCGCACGCAGGGACTCTTTGAGCTTCTCCACGCCTTCCTGTTCATGGAACGCCTCCAGTGCATGAAGCGCGCTTCGAGAGACGCCCTCATCGTCGTCGAAGAGCGCAGCGGCCAGTGGCTCGGCCAGCAGCGAGTGCGGCAGCTCGGCGGCGACCAGGGTGGCATAGTAGCGGGTTTCCGGATCGTCCGACTTGAGGATCTCGCCGACGTACGGGGCTGCCGCGTCGCCGAATGCGACGAGAGTTCTGCAAAGACCCGACACACTCCGGCCCCGAGGCGCCTGGATATGCGGCTCCCATCGATTGAACCAGAGACGGCCGGGAAAGAGGTCTCGCAACACCGGGAGCACCTCCTCTCCCATCGCGAGCAGCGCGCTGTGGTCGGGCGCCTCTTCATTCGGACCGTGCGTCCCGAGCCGGACCGCCATGGCGTGGACGCGGGCGGCGAAGTCCGGCGGCGGAATCGTGGGCAGTGGCGTCCTGGGCGCGGTTCCGACGGCGGTTAGCTGGCCGACGTTCAGACGCTCGACCAGGAACTTCATCGCAGCGGCTCGCGCTTGGTCGCCCCGCGCCGGCGGGATCCCGGTCCAGCGGCGAAACGCTTTGCCGAGCTCGCGGTCGGGCCACCACTTGGCGTCGAGGCCATCGCCGGGTGGGGGATGGGACGTCCGCCAACGGGTGTCCGGGGGCTCCGACCCAAGCGTCCCGGCAGGATCGGACGTTGGAACATCACTGGGACTCGGCGCCTCGACGCGGTCGGAGGGCGCGTTTTTGATCAAGTAGGTCGAGTCCCTCTTGCTCTGTGGCCCCATCGCGGATCAGGGTACACCAATCGGCGTCAAACGAGCATTTTGATCCGGCGCTCTTCCTGAAGGGGGCCGACCTTCCCGCTCGCGGCCTCTCGAAGCAGCTTCTTGATACGGAGCCCAAGCACGTCGATCTCGGTCGATGCGAACTCTTCGCCGCCGAAGCGCTCCACCTGTTCGGTTTGGCGTCGCAGAATTTCCATGTCTTGCCGCAAGATTCGCATGGCCACCGGCTTGACGACCCCTCGCAAGATCGCGTTTGGAATCGGGGCCTTCACAGCTACCGTGGCGAAGAGGTCCGTGACATGGGGCGTTCGGGGCGTCAGCGCGGTAGTGGCCACGATGTGGGTGCGGTCACTCAGCCGATATTCCACCTGCGCGATGCACGGGAGGAGGAAACGGTCCCAATGAAGCACTTCGCCGCCCTGCGGCGCGAGGAGGCGGCCGGCCAAACCTTCCGGTCGTTGTTCGCCGATGTACTGCGCTTCGGCGCCACCATCTAATGCTCGAATCACGACCTCGAGCGGCTTGCGATCCGCGTTCTTGCGAAAGAGACCGGAATGCACGAAGGCAGTATGCGGCACGTCCAGCGCGTTCTCTGCTACCGCGTCGAGCGGTCCTGGCATCTCGAGCCGCTGTCGAATCGTGAGGTACCCGGGTTGATCGGCAAAAGGGATCTCATAGGGCTCAGAATCGGGAACGACGCCGGCTTGGGAATAGACCCACACCCAGCCTTGCGACTCGCGACACGCGAAGGATGGGACGCGGCGCGCTCCGTGCTCGGACGCGCCGCACAAGCCGGGGATCGCCTTGCATTCCCCTGCTCCATCGAACTGCCATCCGTGGTAGTGGCACTCGATGTTTCCGGCGACGACGCGGCCAGCAGACAATGGTGCGTTACGATGCGAGCAGCGATCCAGCAGCGCGACACTCCGTCCAGTCGCGTCGCGAAATGTAACGATTGGTAATCCATTCAACAAGAAGCGTTTGGGCTTCGGCCGGACGTCCTGGCTGGCTGCGATGGTGTACCAGCCCGGTGCAAAAGCGGTGTTCTCGGTCGACTTCATATGGGGCTCTAACTGTGTGTTCATGACGACCCAACCGCAATTTCTGCGCGTGCTCGAGCATACCTTTGTCTCATTTGCGTAATTAGCACGCTTGCGACCGAACTTTCGATGGAACGAGGTGAGCTCGGCTGCTACACGGACCGCATGTCACGCCAAATTAACAAGGAACGGACACGGCATCGTCTGCTGCAGGCGGTCCTCAGGACGATCCAGCGGTACGGACATGGCACCCTGACCACCGGGCGCGTCGCGGAGCTTGCGGGGGTGGCGCAGCCAACCTTCTACGTCCACTTCCGAAGCATGGATCAGGCGCTCGAGCAGGTGGCCGAATGGGTTGCGCAAGAGCTTGGGCCCGGCCTCCACCCGGACGCGTCGGCCGAGCTCGATCGGGCAGCCTACGTACTTGAGCAAGCCGTGCGCAAGTGCACCCGCTCGCTCGTCCGTGACCGCCAGATGGCAGAGGTCTTTCTCAACAATCGCCGGGATCAAACCTCCGCGCTCGGCCGGCGGTGGAGCGTTCTGACCGGGAGCCTTCGAGAGCGGATGCGACAGATCGTCGTTCAGGTGCGGCCTGACGCCTCACCTGCGGATGCGGCGCTCCACGCGGAGTTGCTCGTGAGCATCGTCTTTGGCCTGGCCGAGGCCCACCTCGATGGGCGAGTCGACGACCTCGACCGCGCTGCCGCCACTGCCTCTCGCGCGATCGTCACCAGCATCCTCACCAGCTCGCCCGTCGCTGATGCTGCCTGACGGTGGTGCTGCCTGACGGTGGTGCTGCCTGACGGGCCGGCTTCCGATCGGGGGGCTTGCATGTTAGGCCCGCCGAGTGACTGACCTATTCAACCCGACGCCGGAGCATCGCGCACTACGCGAACTCGTCCGTTCCTTCACCGAACGAGAAGTCGACCCCCAAGCCGAAGCGTCGGACCGCGATGAACGGTTCAATGTCGAGCTCTTTGCGAAGCTCGGTGAGCTCGGCCTTCTCGGGATTACGGTTGAGGAGCGATTCGGCGGCGCCGGCCTGGACCCCGTCGCCGCAGTGATCGCGCACGAGGAGCTATCGGCCGCCGATCCTGGGTTTGCGTTGGCGTACCTCGCGCACTCGATGCTCTTCGCGAACAACCTGCAGATCAACGGCAGCGATGCCCAACGGAGCAAGTACCTGCCGGACGCGTGCGCGGGCAAGAAGGTTGGCGGAATGTGCATGACCGAGCCCGGCGCAGGCACGGACGTGCTCGGTATGCAGACTTCCGCCGTTCGCAACGGCGACATCTACTTGCTCAACGGCGCCAAGATGTGGATCACCAACGGGGCGGTGACGGACACCGAGCTAGGCGACACGTTCCTCGTGTATGCCCGCGTGCAGGGCAGCCCGCGCAACCAGCTCTCGATGTTCATCGTCGAGAAGGGCTTCGCAGGCTTCAGCCTTGGCCAGAAAATCAAGGGAAAGCTCGGTATGCGCGCGTCGACCACGGCCGAGCTCGTGTTCGAGGATTGCCAAGTCCCCGCCGAAAACCTGGTGGGCTCCGAAGGCGCCGCGACACTTCACATGATGCGCAACCTCGAGCTGGAGCGCGTGACTCTCGCCGGGATGAGCCTCGGGATTGCCCGTCGATCGATCGAGGTCATGAATCGTTACGCGAGCGAGCGTACTTCCTTTGGCAAGCCACTTCGCGAGTTCGGACAGATTCAGCGCTATATTTCGCAGTCCTACGCCGAGTACATGGCAGGCCGGGCGTACACCTATTACACCGCCTCGGAGATGCGCTTGGACAAGCCCGGACACCGCCTGGACTCCGATGGTGCGAAGCTGTTCACCTCCACGATGGCCAAGGACGTTGCCGACCGCGCGATTCAGGTACTCGGTGGCTACGGCTACGTGGCCGAGTACGCCGTCGAGCGACTGTGGCGCGACGCCAAGCTCCTCGAAATCGGCGGCGGCACCCTCGAAGCACACCATAAGAACATGTGTAGAGAGCTCAGTCGCACCGAACGCATTCTGTGAGGAATCGCACATCTTCCCAGCTGCGCCCGGGTTTTCTGATCCCTAAGTAGGCGACAGCTGTTTCGAGCCGCTATGCTGTGCCCTGTGACACTTCCCAACGGGGGGATAGGACGAAGTGACGCAAGAAGCCGAACCTACTGATCTACCCAAGCCGCCAGTCGACCTTCCGGTTCTCGGACAGTTCGCCGGCTACGATGTTCTCGGGCGTCTCGCGCTAGGCGGAATGGCCGAGATCTTGCTCACGCGCCACTCCAACACCGATGGCGACCACCGCTTCATGGTGGTGAAGCGGATTCTTCCGCACTTCGAGCAGGACAATGACTTCGTCCAGATGTTTCTCGACGAGGCCCGCATCGGGATGCAGCTCAAGCATCCAAACATCATCCAGTTTCATCAGTTCGGGGCGGACCAAGGCTCGCACTTCATCGTCATGGAATGGGTCAACGGGGTGCCGTTGGGCCGGATGATTCGCAAGGCGCGCAAGTCCGGCGGAGTAGGTCTGCCTATTGCCATTCGCGTCGGGGTCGACGTGGCGCGCGCGCTTCACTACGCCCATATCGCGAACGACGAGCATGGCGAGGCTTTCAACATCGTTCACCGCGATGTGTCCCCACACAACATCATGATCGGCTACGCCGGCGCCGTGAAGCTGCTGGATTTCGGCATTGCGAAAGCTGACCACCGTGCGCACAAGACCCAGGCCGGCGTGGTCAAGGGCAAGTTCGCGTACATGGCGCCCGAACAATGCACGGCGGGTCAGGCTGACCATCGCTTGGATATCTTCGCGTTGGGCGTCTGCCTGTTCGAGACGCTCACCGGGCGCTCGCTTTACCGTCGGCAGACCGAGGCCGCGACGATGCGGGCCGTGATCATGGATCCGGTGCCGTCGCTCAAAGAGCGATTGCCCGATGTGCCCGACGAGCTCGACCAGATCCTTCAAAAGGCTCTCGCAAAAGAGGCCGGCGATCGCTTCGCCACGGCTGAGGAGTTTGCCAACGAGCTCGAGCGCTTCGGCAAATCGCACCAGCAGTTCGCGACACAGCGCGAGGTCGCCGACTTCATCCGGAAGGTCTTTCCCGAAGAGTTCACGCGAGGTCCGCGCGTCGACACCGTGCCCTTCGGTGCCTCGATCACGCTCGACATGCATCACGCGAACGAGTCGGATTCGTCGAAGTCGTATGTGTCGCAGATTCCTGGGGCGATTCGCGAGCTCGAGATCGACGGAGCCGGGGCTGGCCTCGACTTGGGGCATCTGCTCGATGCGCCGGTCGTCGCGCCATTGCCTCCGCCTGTGGCAGAGTCGGAAGCGGAGGGCGCTCAGCTCAGCCAACGCCCGGCGCGGGATGTGCCCAAGGCGATTCCCCATCGGGCTAGACCCAAGGACGGGTCGGTGGGCCCGAAACGGCCGTCTCGTTCGGGTTGGAAGCAGTTCGCGATGCTGACGTTACTCCTACTCGGCGGCACCGCCGTCGCCTACGACCAAACGGACGTCGTCAAAGACGCGTTTGGGAGCATCGAGGGCATGTTCGAGGACAAGGGGCCACCCGAGGTTGCGGTCGACGACAATCCGCTTCTTCGCGAGCACGGAGCGCGCATCTTGGTGGCATCCTCGCCGCCCGGCGCGAAGGTGTTCTTGGATGGCAAGGAGCAGGGTATGACGCCCGTGGCTTTGACGGGGCTGATGCACGGCGATTATCGGGTTCGCGTCGAAGCGCCTGGCTTCGCGTCCTGGGCGACCAAGGTCGAGGTTACGCACGGCGAGACCGTGGGCGTGATGGCCGGACTTCTCGGCAAGCAAGGCGGAGCGAAACCGGGCGCGTTCGGCCGTGTCAACATCGAAACGACGCCGCCGTCGGACGTCTATATGGCCGGCGATCTGATCGGCAGGACACCGATGGAGACCGTCTACGCGCCGATAGGCCGCGTGACGTTCGACTTCGAGCTTCCCGACGGCAGCACCGTCAGCCGTAGGGTTCGCATCAAGTCGGACGGTGTCGCGAGCGCGCGCTTCGACTTGAGTAACGTCCGGCGCTAAGCGCTCGCCTCTTCGCGCAGCCGAACGTAACTTTCGTATCGTTCGCGATCGATGTCGCCCGCGTTCACCGCATCCACCACTGCGCATCGCGGCTCGTGCGTGTGGCTGCAACTCCGGAAGGCACACCGTTGGCGGTACGTCTCGAGTTCTGGGAAGCATCGATCGAGGTCCTCGATGGGCAGGGCCCAGGTACCAAGCTCTCGGATTCCGGGCGTGTCGGCGAGAAAGCCGCCTTTGGGAAGAGGGTGGAGCGAGGCTACACGCGTCGTGTGGCGGCCCGTGCCGTGGTGATCGCTCACGCTCGCGACGTTTAGCTC
>JAUXFZ010000185.1 GCA_030622585.1 Myxococcales bacterium | reverse complement strand
TTCCGAGCGCCAGGCTGATTTCGACGCGCCCCATGCCCGGGAAGCCACAGCCGCGTGGGTTGCCGCACGCGTCCTCCGTGCAAACCCCGGCTGCGCAGGCGCCAGCCGTCCCGTCGACCGCGCAGCTCGTTCCGTCGGATGCGGGTAGGTGCTCACATGCCAGGGTCGTGGGGTTGCAGGAGTCCTCGGTGCATGGGTTGCCGTCGCTGCACGCGAGGGGGTCGCAGCCGATGCTCGCTTCGCCGCAACCGGCGGTGAGCAGACCAACGCTCAAGAGAACCGTCGGTAAGATAGTTAAGATAGTCTTCATTCGGGAACACTAGCACGCGCCCGAGGGAGCCTAGTCCTGAAATAAGGGGTCGAATAGCCCGGGATCGGCACCGATCGCGTCCAGGCTCTCCGCGCCTTCGGCGTTGGTGATGAAGGTCATCATGCGGCCCCAGCCTTCATGTTGAGTCGACACCTGCGCGCCGGTGCTGAGCTCCGTCCACCCCTCCCAGGTGGTCTCGATGCCGCCAATCGGGATGATCTGAACCCACATGCGCCAGCTGGCGGGCTTTCCATCCGGGCCCGGTGTCCAGAGATACGCATCCCCGGGTGTGATGCCACCTGAGCCGTAGCTGATCAGGAGTGCGTCGCGACCGCCATCGAGTCGTACCAGTGCGCGCGTCACGCCGGGGTCGAAGAACTTCACGATCGGGTTGAGCCAGAACGAGTCGTTGATCCAATACGCGTACGCTGCGCGCAGAGCCTCCGAGGCGTCCGCGCCGGTTTGCTCGATGCCCTTGCTCCACGCGCGTCCGCTCTGATCTGCAGTGCGGAACAGGGCGCGGGAGTCGCCCCATCGGAGCTCGACTAAATCGCGTTCCCGATCCCATACGTAGTGGTGTCGCTCGAAGAAGGACCAGCGGACCGCGCGCGTCCGATCCCAGGCCTCCTTGTCGACCGCTGCTTGCATCGAGCGGGCGAGCGCGTCGGCTTCGGGTCCGGCCTGGCCTTCGGGTGTCGGGTCATTCAGTGAGTAGCCCAGCGCGACGATGCCTAGAAGCCCGAGGAGGAGAATCGCAGCAAGGATCTGGAATGCGCGCATCATGACGGCCCAGCGAGCCTACACTGTGCAGCAGGGCCGCAAAAGCGCTATGAGCCCCCCATGGGTCATTCGCCAGGACATCGCGGCGGCGCGCCGCAAGGCTTGCCAACGATCGACACCCGTGAACGGGGCGCCCCCAAGGACGGGGAGCCGCAGCTCATGGATCGCCGGCTATTCATGCAGCTGTTGGTTTTTCAGGTTCCAACCGGGGCTTCGGTTGCCGCCAACCAGGAGGCGTTGCTGTCCGCACTGGAGGCAACCGACATTTCCGCCGTCGTCTACGCGGATGCGAACGACCCACGCGGAGTCGCTCTTCTGACCTTTTCGGAGGACCCGGCGCTCTTCGTCGACGCGGTTCGCCCGCTCTTCGAGGCGGAGCCCATGCGTGATTGGACTGTGCGCCCCGAGCTGACGATGATCGGGCGGACGTACAGTAGCGGCTACGAGCAAGACCTCGAGTTCTGGCTCCTCGATCGTCCCCGACAGACGGTGCTGAACCCCGAGTGGAACTGGGCGGTGTGGTATCCGCTTCGCCGGACCGGCGCGTTCGAGCAGCTCGAAGGAAAAGAGAAGGGCGGCATCCTTCGCGAGCACGCCACGATCGGCCGCGCCTACGGCGAGCAAGACCTCGCACACGACGTGCGCCTCGCCTGCCATGGCCTCGACACCAACGACAACGAGTTCTTGATCGGGCTGATCGGCGCGGAGCTCCACCCGCTGTCGCACGTCGTCCAATCGATGCGTGGCACGGTGCAGACATCCCAGTACATCCAACAGATGGGGCCCTTCTTCGTCGGGCGCGCGATCGGCCGACACGCAGGCTCGCAGAAGTGAGATCCGATGCCCGGTAATACCTTCGGCCAAGCCTTCCGCGTGACCACCGCGGGCGAGAGCCACGGGCCCGCCAATGTGGTGATCATCGATGGGTGTCCCCCGGGTCTGCCCCTCTCAGAGGAAGACATCGTCCCGGACCTCGCGCGCCGCCGCCCCGGACAGAGCAAGATCGTCACGCAGCGACAAGAACCCGACGCGCCGGAGATCCTTTCCGGCGTGTTCGAGGGAACGACGACCGGCACACCTATCGCGATCCTCGTTCGCAACAAAGATCAGCGCTCGCGCGACTACAGCAAGATCAAGGACGTGTATCGCCCGGGGCACGCCGACTACACCTTCGATGCAAAATTTGGTCGACGCGACTACCGTGGTGGTGGACGAAGCAGCGCCCGCGAAACCGTCGCGCGCGTGGCGGCGGGTGCCGTGGCCAAGAAGCTCCTTTCCCACGCGTTTGGCGGCGAGGTGCTGGGCTACGTCACGCAGGTCGGGGACATCGAGGCAACGATTCCCGCGGGCGTCACCCTACAACAGGTCGAAACGCTTCCCGACGGCGAGCCCAATATCGTTCGGTGTCCCGATGCAGCCGCAGCAGCGCGGATGGTCGCACTCATTGAAAAAATGCGAAAAGATCAAGACTCGATCGGCGGCGTCGCGGAGATCGTGGCGCGCAACGTACCAGCGGGTTTGGGCGAACCTGTGTTCGACAAGCTCAAGGCCGACCTCGGGAAAGCTCTGTTCACTCTGCCTGCCGTGTTGGGTGTCGAGTACGGCGCGGGCTTTTCGGTCGCGACCGCGCGTGGCAGCGAAAACAACGATGCGTTCGAGACCGATGCCGAGGGCGTGATTCGTACGCGCTCGAACCGGCATGGCGGCATGTTGGGTGGCATCTCGAGCGGCATGCCGATCGTATTGCGTGCCGCGGTGAAGCCAACCAGCAGCCTTCCGCGTAGCCAAGACACCGTTACTTCGAGCGGAGACGCCACCACGATTCGAACGACGGGCCGTCACGACCCGTGCTTGTTGCCGCGATTCATTCCCATGGCGGAAGCCATGGTTGCGCTCGTACTCGCGGACCATTGGCTGCGCTGGCGGGCGATTCGCGACTAACGCGAGAAGTTCCAGGCGATGATCGCGATGGCGGCGGTGACCAGCACGGCGGCCCAAAGAAGACTCATGCCCTTGCCGTCTTTCGAGTCCTCCGAGCCCACAGCGCGGCGGAACCCGCCCACCATGTTGCCCATGACCCCGGTGGTTTGTCCGCCGACCGTGTTGCGAGATGGGCCGTGGCCCTTCTTGTCGCGCTTTTTATTGGTGGAACTCTTCTTCTGATACCGCTTGCCCATATGAGATCATCTTATCCGGGATCGAGGCTCGCGTGAATCGCTTTTCGAGGAGGTAAGAGGGTGTAGTGCGGTATCGGTTGCCTGTCTCGGCGGCACCTCTGGTGTTCTTTCTCACAGGCGGCGAGCAGTCGCGGCTGTGCGTCGGGGGCTCGATGAGCAAGCCATCGCTCTTTGGCCTGCGTCGCCTCGGGGCGCCCTAGGCCGTCGAGGGCGAGGGCCCGGCTGCGCAGTAGGCTCTCGTTCCGGGGGGCGAGTCTCAGACCCGCTTCGGCAGCAACAAGCGCGTTTTCGTCCTCGGAGAGGCTGCCGTACGCGCGTGCGAGATCGCGCCAAGCGCGCGAATCGAGGGGCGACGCTTCGGTCACGCGTTGATACGCGGCCGCTGCTTGGGCCCAGCGCCACACCCGCGCGTAGGCATCGCCTCGCACGCGGTCGAGCACCGAGTTGGAGCCGATGAGCGCTTCGGCGCGTTGCGTGAACGCGATGGCCTCGTTCGGTCGCCCCTGCGTTGACGAGAGCCGTGCGTGCAACACCAGCGCTTGCGCCTGCAGATGAGGCGACTCGGCTTCGCGGGCCAATCGAAGCGCCCGATCGATGCTTGGCTTGGCCAGATGCACGTGCTCTTGTTTGGCGTGAAGGAGCGCAAGCGCTTGCGTGAGCAGTCGTTCGACGGCTAGCCGCGTGGCGCCTCCGGACGGTTCGCGTTCGGTGGCGCCACGCCCCATCCACACTGCCACGTCGCCGATCGTAGTGACAGGTTGCCTGTGGCACGGGTCGAGGGCGACCTTGCCGTGGGTCTCGGCGCCGGCAGCGAAGCCGAGCCCTCGTTCGGTATGGCTCGCTTCGCAGGCCAGGGCTTGAAACTGCAGGCTGTGCTTGCGGTGAAGCAAACGCGCGCTCACTCGGAGTGGGAGGTCGAGCTTGCGCGGGAGGCGCATCGAGTAGCGGACCGCCTGTGCGTCATGAGCGGGCAGCGTTCGGTCGAACGCCGGTGCGGAAAAGCGATGCACCTGATGCAGAATTTCCGGATCGGCCGCGGCATCGAGCATCGTGGCGCGGAGCACGAAGACATCGTCGTTGCCGTCGCCGCTCGGACGCGACATCGCGAGCAGCCGGCCTGCCGCGTCGCGAACCTCGACTTCTACCCACACGTCGTGCATGTCACGCACCCCGCCGGGAAATCGGTGCCCGGCCGCCGCGTTTTCAAGCAGAACGTCGAACACCAATGGCTCGCCGCCCCGAATCCACGACTCCTCGGCGAGCACATAGCGGCGGCGGCCGACCCTCACCGCACCGATGTCGACCACCACCGCGCCTTCGAGCTGGTCGACCGCTTGCCGGGCGTGTCTCGGGTCGGGCAACTGCGCGGCCATCGCCGTGTGGGATGCAGCCCAGCGGTGACTGCTGACCGTTCCGTCACGCGCGCCCGCCATCTCCGCGTCGGACGCCACGACGCTTTGCATGTGGCAGCCCTGGCAGCTGTTCTTTTCGACAGAAATGAGGTGGTCTTGAACGGCGCCCGCGAACCCCGACGAGGCCCAGTCGCCCAAGTCTCCGATGCCGGGCAAGTGATTGGGGTTGCCGATCGCGGCGCCGGAAAAGGAACGATGGCACGATCCGCATAGCGCAGCGCTTCGAAGGGGCTGCATCGTGAGTCGCGCGCGGTGCGCTTCGATCTGTTCGGGGCTCGCCGGGTCGGGAAGCAGCACCGGCGCGCCGGTGAGGGTGAAGCTTGCGTTGCCGTCGGGACGCGTCGACTCGACGCTGTGGCACACGAGGCAGGTGATTCCCGCGTACGCGAGCTCGTTGGTTGGCTCGACCTCTTGGTCGATGTCGCCCGACAGCAGAAGAAGGGGGTCGTGGCAGCCAGCGCAGAACCGACTTTCCTCGTTGCCTCGTTCGGCGCGGAAGCGGTCGACGCTGACGCGGTACCAGGGGTTGTCGAACGAGGCATACGCGTGCGCGCTGTGCATCCAGTGGGAGGCGACATCGGCGTGGCAGTCGGCGCAGTCTTTGGTATTGGCGAGTCGCGACACGTCGAGAGACGGCGCGTTCACTAACGAAGGGCGGAGGTCGTGGCCCGTAGAGTGGACCGGCTGCGGCGCCCCGTACGAACACCCCAACACACTGAGGAGCACCCCGATGAAAAGCCAGCGAGTCATGTCGTATACGACGTCCGACGCCCCGATTTGGATCTGATTCTCTCTAGAGAGTGCCGAAGCTCACGAAAATCTGGGTGAGAAGCGCATCGGCCATCAAAATGCTGATCGAAACGACGACGACGGCGCGCGTGGTCGAGCGGCCGACGCCCTCGGTGCCGCCGCGGGTCTGCAGACCAAAGTAGCACCCGAGTATGGCGATCAGGAGGCCAAAGAAGGGTGTCTTCGAAACCCCGCTGATGAAGTCGTTGAGTCGCAGCGAGTCGAGCACCGTGGACGCGAAGAACTCCAACGGGATACCGTAGGACAGTGCGGCAACCAGCATGGAG
>JAUXFZ010000158.1 GCA_030622585.1 Myxococcales bacterium | reverse complement strand
CTTGAAAAAAAATGTTGGCTCGCTGCGCCTACAGCACTGCCAAAAAGATCCGCGATGACATCATTTAGCTCGCTAAATCGGCCGGGGACAAACGCTTGATGGATCTCGTCGGACAGACCCCACAGCGCCGAAACGAAAATCGCGAAGCCGACGCTCCTCCACGGCGGAGCGGAGGGCCAGGTGCGTGACGCCGCCGCCGCGCAGAGCCAGCCGAGCACCGCGTACTCGACCAGGTGAATCCCCTTGTCGCGTAGAGGAAAGAGATCGAGCCCCGGTACGTCGACCTCGAACGACGAGATCACGAAGATGAGGGCCATATACGCCAGCGCGAAACGCCAGGGGCGCACTCGCTCCCGCCATCCGCCAGTACTCAGCTCGCGCCTCCCGCGTCGAGCAGCGGCAAGCGCCGCTGCGGGCCGGGCTCATGCCGCGCACTCGCACCGCTCATGTACCCGGAGAGGCTGTGGCGGTAGGGCTTGTCGATCGTGACGGTCACCAACTGGCCCGTGGGGTCGACTCCCTCCGGCGCGATGAGGTGCACGATTTCGTTCCGCTGACTGCGTCCTGTAAATCGCCCGGTATCCCCAGGCGACGGCCCCTCGACCAACACCTGCAGCTCCTGACCGACCAACGACTGCAAGTGCGCTTGCTGCTGCTTGTCCACCACTGCGAACAAGCGAGCCAAACGATCGTCCTTCACTTGCTCAGACACTTCGTCGCCGAGCTTGAGCGCGGGGGTGTACGGCCGCGGCGAATACTTGAAGGCGAACGCGGCAACGAACCCCACGCGCCGCACCAGATCGAGGGTTTGCTCGAAGTCCTCTTCCGTTTCGCCCGGGAAGCCGACGATGAAGTCCGCCGAAAGCGTGAGGCCAGGCTTCGCTTGCTTCAGCGCATCGGTGCGCTCCACGTACTCCTCGGCCGTGTAGCGTCGCGCCATGCGTCGCAACACGCGATCGGACCCCGACTGCACCGGCAGGTGAACGTGCGACGGAAGCACCTCGAGCTCGGCGTACGCCGCGAGCAGCTCGGACGTGATGTGACGCGGGTGCGGGGAGGTGTAGCGAAGTCGCTCGAGGCCGGGAGCCTCGTTGGCGATCCGCCGGAGCAGCCCCGCGAACCTGGAGGTCGAGGCGGCCGTCCGTGATTCTGCCTTGCTGGCTTCCGCCTCTGCGCCAGGCTCGTGCCAGGAGTTGACCGTCTGCCCGAGCAGGGTGATCTCGCGCACCCCCCCGGCGACCAGGTCCCGAATCTCCCCGACGATCTCGTCGGCAGGCCGGTACCGCTCGCTCCCGCGTGTATAGGGAACGATACAAAATGTGCAGCGCTCGTCGCAGCCCTTCATCACCGTCACGTACGCGGTGACCTCTCGGCGATCTGGGTGCGCCTTGGCCCGGAGAAATTGCGGGTCGTGCATATCGAACACCGTCCGGGTGACCGGCGGGGCGCCCTGCTCGGCTTCCCGGACCAGCGCGGGCAGCTCGGGGATGTTGTCCGGGCCGAGCACGATGTCGACGAAGGGCGCTTTGCGCAGCAGCCGGTCGCCCTCCTGCTGGGCGACACAACCCGCGACCGCCAGCACGAGGCCCGGCCGAGCCTCTTTGAAGGGCCGAAAGGTCCCGAGAAGGCTCATCAACTTGTGCTCTGCCTTCTCCCGCACACTGCAGGTGTTGACCACCAGGAGATCGGCCAACGCCGGCTCGCTCGCCTCGCGGAAACCGCTCGCCAATAGGACCTCCTCGATCCGGCGGGAGTCGTGGACGTTCATCTGGCAGCCAAAGGTCTGGACGAAGTACTGTTTCATGGCCAATCTGGCGATAGCTTTAGCAGCAGGCAGGGCGGCCGCCAAATGGCCGAAATTACGCCGTTCGCTGGCGGAATTGGGGCTCTCCGCGCTACAAGCCCTAGGTAGATGGCTTGCCGGCGATGCATCTGCCTCCTGCTCGTTCTGGCGAGCGGCTGCAAGACGATCCCAGAGGATGCATACGGCATCGATCGCATCCGTTTCACCGGCATGGAGCAGCTCGACCCGGAAGCGCTGAGGGCGTGCCTTGCCAGCCAGGAGCGGGACCGGGTCACCCTCTCCTTCGGCACCAGCCCGGACCGGGAATGCGGCGTCCCGCCGTTCGATGGCAGGCGCGTCTCGTTCGACCTTTGGAGGAAGCTCCGCAAGGGCTGGCCGACCCTCGATTCCGCGGTGTTCGACCGTGATGTGCAGCGAATCGAACGCTGGTACCAGGCACGCGGCTACTACGACGCGGCGGTCGTCAGCACCGAATTCGATCCGGCTTCCGCTGCCGGCAACGACCGCATCATCGTGACGGCCGGAGGCGAGGCCCCCTGCACTCGAGAAGCCGGCGATGAGGGGTGCCAGTTAGACATCGGCATCGAGGTCGAGGAAGGCCAGCCCGTTCTGGTGCGATCGATCCAGGTGACGGGGCACGAAGATTGGGATCCCGCGAAACGCGACAGGATCGAGAAAGCCGTCGAGCTCGAGGTAGGGAAGCCGTTCGACGAATCGGTATACGAACGCACTAAGCGCGACATCCGACGCGAGCTCCGAGAGGCGGCCTACGCATGTGGTTCGGTGTCCGGACGCGTCGAGATCGATCGCGAAACCAGAGAGGCATTCGTCGAGCTCTACGTGCATGGGGGGCCACCGAGCACGTTCGGCGACATCACCGTCACCGGCAACGGCAAACTGCCGGCCGACACCATCCTCGACGTCGCAGACCTCAAGACGGGTCAAACGTACAGCTCACTCACGCTCGCGGACGCCCAGCGCGCCGTGTACGCACTCGGTGCGCTGGCATCGGTGAACGTGACCTCGACGCCGCGACTGAACGAAGAGGAGCAGTGCACGGGGGTCGTCGACGTGGACATCGCGGTCGAGCCCGGCAGGGAGATCCGCTGGGGCATCGGCGCGGGCCTACAGAGCGGCACGATCGCCACCCTGACGCTCCAGCAGGACACTCGGATCTCGGATGTTCACTTGTTCGGCCTGTTCGAACACCGCAATTTCATTGGTGGTTTCCGCCGCTTGCGCATCGAGGATCGCCCCAAGATCGTGGCTCGTGACCCGCTCTTCCGCTTCGGCAGGGGCTTCATCTTCGGCAACGAGCTCCGCGTCGAATACCGGCGGCCCGCGTTCCTCGAGCCGCGCACGACATCTGCGATCCAGTTCCGCCACGACTGGGGTCCGGACCCGTACGAGCTTTTTCGCCGCCATGACCTTCAGGTTCGCGGAAGCCTATCGCGACCGTTCTACGATGGGCGCCTCTTGTTGGTGGGCGCCCTCAACTACGACACCTATCTGACCGTCGATCAGGATCCTCGGTTTCCGACTAGCTACCAGGTCGTGTTTTTCGACGAGCGCCTCATCGTCGACCTCCGCGATGACTCCCGCACGCCGCGAAAGGGGTTCTTCTTTCAAATCGGGACGCAGCAGTCGCCCGCCAAGCTCAAGCGATCCTGGCAGTACATTCGCGTCACGCCCGAGGTTCGCGGCTATGCGCCCCTGCCGCTCTCTTCGACGCTCGCGTTTCGCTTTAGCATGGGGGCGATGTTCTTGTTCTCGCGTGACCGCCATCGCTTGGACCTGATCGGCCAAGCGCTGGGTCCGCAGAACTACCGCCTGCGTTCTGGCGGCCCGACGAGTCATCGCGGGTTCTTCGGTGGCTTCTTAGGCGACCCCGGCAGCATCGACTCCCTCAACCGAGAGGGCTTTGACGCGCGCAACGACGGTGGGCTTCGCCGCTGGGAAGCGGGCGTCGAGTGGCGCGTGCCGATAACGCAGGCCTTCGCGACTGCGCTGTTCATGGACTTCGGCGACGTGAACCGCAGCCCCGTATTCCGATTCAAATACATCCACGCCGCGGCCGGCTTTGGTTTTCGATACCAAACACCCGTTGGACCGATCCGACTCGACTTCGGCTTTCTGATACCCAAGTGGCAGGTCATCGGCGGGACGGCGCCGCCCAACGCGTTCAACATCTTCCGCTTCATCAAGGGGGGCGTGCCGGGCGCCATCCACTTCACCATCGGCGAGGCGTTCTGATGCGTTGGCTGTCTCGCCTCGCCAGTTGGTTCTTGGGGTGGCCGCTCATCGCGCTCGTGTCGGTGCTGGCAAGCGTGCTCTTTCATCTGGACACCGGCCTCGGCCGCAAGCTCGGGCGGGACATGCTCAACGAGTTTGTATCCGATCAAATGGTGGGCACCATGCACGCCGGCTACATCACTCAGCTCCGGCTTTGGCACACGATCGTCAAAGACACGTTCGTCTATGATCCTGACGGCAACGCGATCATCTACGGCGAGACCGTGGAGCTTGGCATCGATCCCATCGCCGGGCTTCGTGGCCGCCTGCGCTTCTACTACGCCAACCTCACCAACGGCTGGGTCGACCTGATCGACGACGGGGAAGGCGCACCGACCTTCCTCGCCGCATTCGAGGCGGCCGATCAAACTCCAGCCGAAGGAGAGCCGTTCCACGCGATCGTCGACAACATGGACCTGCGCAATCTCGAGGTGACTGGCGAGTTGCTTGGGCTCGAGGGGCTGCGCGTCGTCGACCTCGATACGAAGGGCCGAATGGAGTTCTTCTGGATCACCGACATCGAGGTGTGGTCGGCGGAGGGGCGCATCGTGAGTCCGTTCCCGTTCGAAGCCAGCCTCGACAACATCGTCGGCAGCGTCCACACGGACGCACGAGGCGCACAGGTCACCGCCGAGGTGAGCCGCGGGGACGAACACATGACCGCCGAGGTGGTGTATCGCCCCCACGAGGACAGTGTCCCCGAGGACCCGTGGGACCTCGACCTCTTCGTTCGCGTGGAACCGATCAGCGCAGAGACACTGTACGATGTCGGTTTCGATTGGGCCGAGTCGCTCACGGGGGAGACGACGGGCTGGGTGCGCCTCTGGGGTCCGGAGCGAAACTATCGTCTGCAGGCCGACCTGGACACCGCCGGTGGGCGCGCTCGCATCAAAGGGGAGTTGCCGAGCGAGGGGGTCACCCGCATCGAAATTTCCAGCCCACGGGCGAAGTTGGCGGAGGTCATGGGCGGGGTGCCCGACGTCGAAGTCAACGGCCGACTCGCACTGAGCAGCGACCCGAAGGACAAGGGCGTGCTGGGCGTCGAGATTGAAACCGAGGGCTTCGCCTACGAGAACCTCCACGTCCCGGCGTTCATCGCGAAGATCCGGGCGCGCGACGACGGCATCGATATCGACTCGGTGCAAACGCAATACGCCGGCGGCGACCTCTACCTAGAGGGGCGCGTCGAGTACGAGGGCATCGCCGAGATTCACGCGCGCGGCAACATCCCCGAGGTGAGTGACGACCCCAATTTCCAGAAGTACGCGCCGGGAATCGAGGGCAGCGCCGAGTTCGATCTACACATTCGCCGGACGGTACGTGATGACTTCGAAACGAAGGGATGGGTGCGCTTTGACCGCTTCGACTACGGCGCGATCAACGCGCGCCTCTTGATCCTCGAGGGGCGCATCTGGGGCGACCCGCTGAGGCCCAAGGTCGACCTGGAACTCGACGGCACCGCACTGCGAGTCGCGGGGTATCCCATCGGCAACGGGCAGGCGCTCCTCACCGGAGGCCCCGAAGCGTACACCGCCAACGGGGAATTCACGGCCCCGGGTGACCGGCGAGCCGAGTTTCAGGCCCGCGTCGAGGTCAACGAGGGGATCTACCGACTCGACGTGGATACGATCGAGCTAGCGGTGGCTGAACACTCCTGGCGAGGGTCGGTGAACAACGCCACCCTCG
Organism: Myxococcales bacterium; assembly: GCA_030622585.1. Taxonomy (GTDB): domain Bacteria; phylum Myxococcota_A; class Polyangia; order Polyangiales; family Houyiibacteriaceae; genus SG8-38. The sequence continues at coordinate 411 of JAUXFZ010000158.1, read as the reverse complement.
ACCCAGACAAAGGGCTTTCTTTCGACCGGATCCTCATCGGCAGAGGGCCTCAGCGTCTCGAGGCGCAAGGCGAGTGGCTCTTCGACGGACCCGACGACATCCGCGCTGACCTAGAGAACTTCGACCTGGCTTTGTTGAAGATCCTCTACCCGCAGGACGCGCCAGATCTCACAGGCGGCGTCGATCTGCACTTCGAGTTTCGCGGCGACCTCGACAAAGAACCCACCATTGTCGCCGAGGGTACGTTGACCGACGCCAACCTATGGGACATCGCCCCGGTCAACGCGGCGTACCTAATCCACTACGACAACGGCCTGCTGAACGCCGACGCCCAGGTCGACCTCGGAGGGCGCGGAAATTTCGCACTGAGCACCACGGGGTTCGTCGAACCTAGCGCGGGCGGTATCGGAG
>JAUXFZ010000435.1 GCA_030622585.1 Myxococcales bacterium | reverse complement strand
TTGCCGCGTACCGCGAGGGCGACTCGCGGGCCTTCGAAACGTTGCTGATTCGATACCGGGGCCCGATTTTCAACTTCATGCTGCGATCGGCTCGGGACCGGGGGCGTGCGGAGGAGCTGTATCAGGACGTTTGGATGAAGGTCATCGAGCGATGCGACGATTTCCGTGGAGACGCCAAGTTCTCGACCTGGCTGTATACGATCGCGCGAAACCGGTGCATCGACCATCAGCGCAAGATGAAGTTCCGCGGACACGCGTCGCTGGACGCACCCCAGCCTGGGTCGGGTCAGCCCGCCGGCGGGCGAGTCTCGAGCTTTGGTCCTTCAACCGAGCAACTCGCGAGCGGCGGGCTGGTGAGGGCACGGATCGCCCACGCCGTGGAGGAGCTGCCCGACGCGCAGCGGGAGGTGTTTCTCTTGCGGCAGCTTCAGGGGCTTGCGTTCGGGGAGATCGCCGAGGTCGTCCGAGCTCCCGTGAACACGGTGAAGAGCCGAATGCGCTACGCCTTGGAGCATTTGCAGCGCGCCTTGAGCGATTTGAAAGAGCCGCATGAACTGTGACGAGTGCAACGGTCGGGTCCTGGAGCTCATCGAACGTGAGGCGGTCGACCAGGATGGCGTGCGCGAGATTCTCGCTCGGTGCCCCGAGTGTCGCGCGGCTTTCGACGAAATGAAGGCCGCCCTGATCGCGGCCGACCAGCTGCCCCTCGAACAGCCGTCGGTCGAGGTCGATGCGGCGATTCTCCGCGCCGCTGACGCGCGGGTCCCCAAGGTGCTCCCGTTGAAGAAGCGCAGACTGCAGCCCGCGCCTTGGGCTATGGCAGCAGTTGCGATGCTCGCCGTTGGGGTCGGCGTGTGGACGATCCCGCGGGAGGCCGAGTTCGAGGGTGACGCCGCCCCAGCCGACGAGCCAACCGACGAGAAGGACGCGGTGGAGGCCGTTGCGGCAGAGCCGATACGAACGGACGCCGAAGATGCCCTCGCTGGAGCGATCGCCGTCGCGGGGTCGGCATCCGGCATGAACACTCCGGCGCCAGCCTTTGAACGCGAGGAAGCCGAGCGCAAGAAGGCGTCGCCGCGACGACAGCAGGCGAAGCGGAGGGCGCGCTCGTCTGGGGAGGAGCCCCGTGCGGGCGGACCGGCTCAGGCCCCCGCCTCGCTTGCCGTGGCAGATGCGGTGACATCGGGAGCGGACGAGGGTGCTCAGCCCTCTGCTTGCGAGCGGACGGTCGAGGACGCTGAACGCCGCATCCGTACCGACGAGGACTACGCGCTCACGCCTGACGAAGAGCTCGCACTCGGCAAATGCTACCAGGAACTCAAGAACGCGACCGAAGCTCGCAAGTGGCTCGAGCGCGCCGTCGCTCACCGTAGAACCAAAGCAGCCGCCGAGAAGGCCCTTCGCGAGCTAGCGCCCGAGTAGTGTGAGGCCTTTCATCCGCGAAGCCGGTCGATCAGCGCGCGCCACGTTGGTTTTGCCGCCACGCTAGCGCCGGCGGCTATCGCCTGAGCGGCGGCGACGGCTCCGCCGAGGTTGGGGGCGATTTGCAGCTCGTCTAGAGGGATGCGCGCTTCGGCAGCGGCCGCCCTCCATCGGGCGTCGATGCCTGCGAAGACACACACGCCGCCGAGCATCTTGGCGATCTCGTCTGCTGCGAACATCGCGGTCGCTCGTTCCCGATTCGGTTCGCCGACCTGGGTGAGATCCACGACCGCGACTTCGACGTCGGCGTTGAGCATGGCGCGTCCGAGCGCGTCGACACACTCGCTCAGAACCGTTGGTTCGTGCACCCCCGACACGATCAAAGCGAACACGGCGTCGCCGATGCGTAGGGGGCGCAGAGGTTTTGCCGCGCGCGCCTCAGCGGTCTGCGCGCTTCGTTCCTCGCGCCCCAGGACGAAGCCCTCCATGGATGCCTCAGCGGCCCGCTGCGCGAATTTCCGCGAGAACGTCTCGTCCGGGCGCTCGACGGCGCGGAGGGCGAGCAGCACGATTTGCATCGTCGCCGTCGGGGTGAGGTCGAGCAAGGCGAGACGCCGGCCCAACAGGGTGAGCACGGCAAAGCACTCGCGGAATTCGAACGACTGGTAATCCCTGCTTGTGCCCTCGCCTACCGGCAGCTCGGTCAGCAGTGGCAACAGTGGCGAGACCTCGCCCGCGAGCTCTGCGTACACGACGCCTCCCGTCGGTAGCCTCACATCTTCGAGCAAAGCCTCGAAGCGTTCTTCGGTGGACTCCCCATGCTTCACGAGCCGCCTACCCTATCACTCTTTGGGTGGCCCATAATGCACCGTGATATAAGCGGCGTTGTATGGCTGCCACAATTCTCGTCGTCGATGATGAAAAGAACATCCGACGCACTCTACGAATGGTGCTCGAGGGTTCGGGGTTCAACACGCTCGAGGCGTCGTCGGCGGAGCAATGTCTCGAGACGCTCGGCAGCCAGGAGGTAGACCTGCTCATACTCGACGTTCGCCTCCCGAAGATGAGCGGCATCGAAGCGCTTCAGAAGATCCGCAGCGAACCTGAGACGCGAAGGCTTCCCGTGCTCATGGTGTCGGGCCACGCCTCGGTTGCCGAGGCGGTTCAGGCCGTGCAGCTCGGTGCGACGGACTTTTCCGAGAAGCCGCTCGATCGGGATCGCATCTTGGTCACGGTGCGCAACGCGCTGCAGACCTGGCAACTGCAACGTGAGGTCGAGCAGCTGCGCGCGCACGTCGAGCACCGATACGAGATGATCGGTGAGAGCAACGTGATGCGTTCCCTCTTCGCGCAGCTCGAGAAGGTCGCCCCGACGAATGGGCGCGTGCTCATCTTCGGGGAAAGTGGAACAGGCAAAGAGCTTGTCGCGCGCGCGATTCATCGACTCAGCCCGCGCGCGGACAAGCCCTTCGTCAAAGTGAACTGCGCTGCCATCCCGGCGGAGTTGATCGAAAGCGAGCTCTTCGGCTATGAACGTGGCGCGTTCACAGGCGCCCAAGGCCGCAAGAAGGGCCTGTTCGAGCTCGCCAATGGCGGCACTCTGTTCCTCGATGAGATCGGTGACATGAGCGCGAGTGCGCAAGCCAAGGTGTTGCGTGCGCTTCAGAGCGGCGAGATCTCGCGCGTGGGTGGCGAGAAGACAATCGCGGTCGACGTGCGTGTGCTGGCAGCCACCAACAAGAACCTGGAGCTGGAGGTGAAGGACGGACGTTTTCGAGAGGATCTCTACTTTCGGCTTAACGTCGTCCCCATCGTGAGTCCCCCGCTCCGCGAGAGAAAGTCCGATATCGTCCTGTTGGCCTCCGGCTTCCTCCAAGAGTTTTCCCTCGAGAACGGGCTCCGCGAGAAGCCGATCGACGAGGATGTGCTCGACGCACTGGCCGAGCGGCAGTGGCCCGGCAACGTGCGTGAGCTCCGGAACGTCGTGGAGCGGATGGCGATCTTGAGCGGTGACAGG
>JAUXFZ010000322.1 GCA_030622585.1 Myxococcales bacterium | reverse complement strand
GTTGCCACCCGGCGGGTTGTAATACGTCAGACCCACGAAGTCTTCGCGCGCGGCGGAGATCTCGCCCTCGATCCTGAAGTCGCGATCTTCGCTGGCGAATGTCCATGTGAAGTAGTCGTAGCTTTCCCGCGCCCGGATCGATCGAAGGATCGAGTTGAGTGCGATCTCGCGGCCCTGATGGCGTAGCGTCATGAGCGTCATGCGAGGTGTCCAGATGGGCCCGATCTTCAGCCGCGCGGTCGCGACTTCAAAGAAAGTATCCGGATGGGAATCGAACCCGGCAACTTGGGCCCAGGCGTATTCATCCGTGTGCTTCGAGCCCCAATTGTGGTTCTGGCTGCCCACCCAGTCATCGATCGTGATGACGTCCCCGTCCACCTCGAGTGTGCCGCGGTAGGTCGCCAAGGGATGGCCCACCAGACTCTTCGCCTTCGGCAGAGCTTTCGTGTAGAGGCCCTGCGGCAAGAAGAACAGAGGCGGCCCACCCGTCGTAAAGGAGAGATCCCAGCCAATGCGATGAGCATCGAGCTCCGCGTCGCCGGTCAATCGCCCGCTTTCCAACTCCGCTGCGCCGACCCGCACGCTGAGCGCGTCCGCGTTGAAGGCGCAGTCGTCGAATGGGTGCTCGCTCTTCGCTACTACGTGCCGCCCGGTCTCCCCGTCGAAATAGATTGCCCACAACTCGCCGATGGCCTGCTCCGGGTGTTCGTGCGGACTGAAAATCGTGTATCGAATCCAGAAAGCACGAGGGAGATCCGGGTGATTGGCCCGTTGAAAGAAGCTCTCGTAATGCCCCTGGCGCTGGCCAGGCCGGTACCGCGTGGCGTTGAAGTGCACGCCGCCTGGAAACGCTGCGTTGTTCATACCGCTCAATGGCACATCTCGTTCAGAAGGGATAGGCCTGCAGGACATCCAACGCCATGACCATCAGCTGCTCGGCTGCCTCGGGCGTGTCGACCGGAATGCCCTCGGCGCCGCCACCGTAAATGGCGGAGCTCTTGGGGCTCGCGTCGCGATGCTCGTTGGCGTACGCGACCGCCAAGGGCAGATCCTCGGCGAACGCTTCGGCCACGCCCGGCCGGGTTTGCGGTCGCGTGACGCACATGTGAATGGCGGACGGGTTCTGCTGGCCGTTGAATCGCCAATCCCGAGTCTTCATGAAATCGTTGACGTGATAGATGTCGAAGGCGTCTGACCGAAACGAGAAACAGAAGGTCGGCGTCCCCATCATGACGAGCTCGGCTTGGCTCTTTACGACTTTTTGCATGGAGAACGCGGTCTCGAAGATTTGCTTGGCGTAGCGAAGATATCCCTCGCGACCGTAGCGCACCATGGCGGCCCAGGTTGCAGCGATGAGGCCGCCGGAGCGGCTACCGGCAAGACCGTTGGACGCGTAGATGCCGCCTTTCCACGATGGAGCGACATAGTACTGATGCTTGCGAAACGAGGCGTCCCGGTAGAGGACCACGGAGGTGCCCTTGAGGCCGTAGCCATACTTGTGGGTGTCTGCCGAGATCGAGGTAACGCCTGGCAGGCGGAAGTCGAACGCGGGAATGTCGTACCCGAGCTCTTCGCCGAACGGAAGGATGAAGCCGCCGAGGCATCCATCCACGTGTAGGCCGATGCCGCGGTCGACTGCAATGGAAGACAGCTCGGAGATTGGGTCGATGGTGCCGTATGGATAGTTTCCGGCAGAGCCCACGATGGCGATGGTTCGCTCGTTCACCCGGTCGCTCACAAAATCGACGTCGACCTGGGTCGTCTTTGGATCGGTGGGCGCCACGATGATGTCGATCCCGAGATAGTGGGCGCCTTTGGAGAAAGCCGGGTGGGCGGTGTCCGGGATGATCACGTTGGGCCGGTCGATGCCCTTCTCCTGCCGCGCCTTGTCCCGATAGACCAAGAGCGGATTGATGATGCTCTCGGTGCCGCCAAAGCCAACCGCGCCGCATGCCTTCTGCGAAGGGTCGAGCTTGCTGACCTCATCGCCGTGCATGATGTCGAGGGTCATGGCGATGATGTCCGACTCGAAGCGCGTCATGCTCGGGCAGATGTCCCGTTGCAGGGCGTTGACGTGGGAGAAGAGCGCGCAGATGGAGTTTAGAAACGCGTAGTGCTCGTGATCGCCACTGTACATGGTGCCGGAGCATCGGCCCTGCTCCCAGGCCTTGTCTTCGCTGTCCGCGAGAGCCCGTATCTCTTCGAGGATCGAATCGGGCGCTCTGCCTTCGTCCGGCAGCTTGCGAATGACGCCGTGGCTTTCGGCGTATGGGTAGAGACCTTTGATCAAGGAAATCAGCTCGTCGTTCATTTTTCGCTCGCAGAGTTGAGGGCGCGGAAGATTTTGCGGTTCTGATGGAAGGCACGGACGAACTGGCGGAACAGCTCATCGTAACGATTGGCTAGCTCGGGACGGGGCTCAAACACTTTCTCGACCGGCACGCCGTCCTGGATCTCTTCGAGCGCCAGCTCTCCGAGCCGGTGGAAGGCGAGCAAGGCGGTGCCGCGGCAAGGCGTGAACTCGGGATCGCGCAACTGGTGGACCGGAATCTGATGAACGTCGGCAATGATCTGTGCCCAGACCGACGAGAGCGCGCCGCCACCATAGAACAACATGTGCGAAGGCCGGCGCTTGGCAAAACGTCCTATTGCGTCTAGCGCCCAGCGGAAATTGAACGCCACTCCCTCGAGCACGGCCCGAGCCAGGTGCTCACGGGTCGTCTCGAGAGACATGTTCAAGAATCCGCCGCGTACACGGCCATCCTCGGCGGGTGCGATTGAACCGCTGAGCCAAGGCAGGAACAGAACGCCGTCACTTCCGGGCTGCGTTCCCTCGATGGCGTCGTGCAATGCTTCGAACTTGTCCTCGAGACTGTGGTCGGCGAAATGGTCGTTGGCGAACACGAGATTTTCGAGAAAGTACTCCAATGCCCGGCCGCCGATGCCGATCTCGCCCATGACGAAGTATTGCCCGTCGATGGGGCTCGGCATGCTGACGATCGAGTTGCGGATGTCGGTCTTCTTGAACGGCACGTGCGTGACGATCACGCTTGTGGTGCCCATCGCGATCCCGACGTGGTTACCCGAAAAAGCGTAGGTGCCGATGCCGCCAGCGAGTGTGTCGTTGATACCTGGAAAGACCAGCGCTTCCTTCGGCAGGCCGAGCCCTTCAGCCACCTCGGGCAGCACCGGCCCGAGCGGTTTGTCGATCGGAACGAGCTCAGGCAGCTTCTCGGCGTCGAGGCCGGACCATTCGACCAAGCGCGGGTGATAGACCGGGTCGGCACGCCGGTTGTCGGTCAGCAACATCATGAACACGGAACATCGGTTGGCGACCCGGCGCCCGCACAAGCGCATGGTGATGTAGTCCATCGGCTCGAGAAAAGTGGCGGTCTTGGTGTACACCTCGGGCCGAGCGAGCTTGAGCCAGCGCATGTGGGCGAGCGAATCAGCGCCAGAGTCGAGCGGTGGTATGGCGTGAATCTGCAGCCAGCGCAGTTTCTGAAAAATGCTCGGGTTCATGCCCCGCCCACCCGGTAACTTCTCGAGCCGCGCCGGGGCACCGCGCTTGTCCATCCACAAAACCGCGTTGGCGGTGGGGCGGCCGTGGGCGTCGACCGGGACAATCGAGGAGTACTGGCTGTCGCAGGCAACACCTTTGATCGCGTGCTTGTCCTTTACTTGCGCGAGAGCCTGTGCCGAGGCTTCGAGGACGGCTTGCCACATCTGCTCCGCATCTTGCTCGGCTCCACCGTTGGGCAGAAGCTTCGTTTCGACGGACGCACGGCCGGTCCCTACGAGCTCCCCGTCGCGTCGGACGACGGCGGCTTTGACATTTGAGGTGCCGAGATCGATGGCGAGGATCATCGAATGGTCTCCAGCGCCATCAGTTTCCGATCTTGTAGTAGGCCATGACGCCTCTTTCGAAGAGACGGTTGGGCAGCAGACGATGCAACCAAACCGCCAGCCGTTGTGCCAGCATCCCGACCATATAGCGCGGGCGAGGTGAGCGCTTTTCGATGACGGTCGCGAGCGTTCGCGCTAGTTGTATGGGGGCCGCTCCATGCTGCTCGTCGTGCTCCATGACGGCTATGGCACGCCGGCAAGGAGCCTGATAAGTCGGATTGATCGACGACTGGCTCGCAAAGATCCGGTTGTCAGTGAAACCAGTTTTGAAGTCGCCGGGTTCGAGCATGGTTACACGGATGCCGAAGGGCATGAGCTCCATGCGCAGTGACTCGGTAAGCGCCTCGGTCGCAAACTTGGACGCCGAGTAGAACCCCTGGAATGGAATCGCGATCAGGCCGCCGATCGAGCTG
>JAUXFZ010000119.1 GCA_030622585.1 Myxococcales bacterium | reverse complement strand
GGACAGCTCAACAACGTGACCTGCAACCCGCCGGCCGGATAGTCCGGAAGCTTCGCAGGACGCGCGCACCCCCTTGCGGTGCGCACGGGCCGCCTGGATCAACTATGTGCACCTGGATGGAGCCACGGACCAGATCCTGGACATCGCAACGCACGCCTCCTGGGTCGAGAGCTTCGGACCCTACGGCGGGGTGGTGAACGCCGAGGGGGACCTGTTCTCCTCTGGCTACAACGAAGGGCCCCTCCTCCATGTGGACGCTCGGCCCGGCGCTGTGGTCACCGAGCTCAAGAACCGTGGCGTCGAGGACATCCTCATCGCCTGCGTCGATGGGCTCAAGGGATTTCCCGAACTACGTGCTCATGGGCGACCTCAACCTGGACTACGACAACCCCCACCGGGACCGTGCCGGCATCGAGGCTCACATCAAGTCCGTCAACGACCGTATCCCCGGCGTCCAGTGCAACTTCCCGTTCCTGGATCCCCACAAGGGGCGTACGGAAGTGTTTCGTACCAACGCCCGCCTGTCCGAGACCTTCGCCTGCCGACCCACGACCAAAACGCCCAGATGGACGGGACAGGTGCCGGGCCCGACTACGGGGTATTCAACTTCGTGGACCTGTTCTCGGTGGCACTCAAGGGCAAGCCCTTTGCAGACCTGGGGCCCACCGCCCGGACGAACCTCGTGGCCCGGTTCGAGCACAAGGTGAGTGACCACATGCCGCTGTGGGTGCGGCTGCCGTGCGTTTAAGAACAATCATCCGCGAAAACCGAGGGACGCGAGGGGCGCGGGGAACCCGGTCGGGCGCGAATGAGGGGAATCGGGCGGGCCGGATCCGAGATCGGTGCGGTGAGGCCGGCGCGAGCAGGGCAAGAGCGGACGTGATCGCGCGAAGCTCGGGCACGCCGCCACCGAGAGGATGCAGGGGTGCGCACGTCGCCGGCCTGCGCAGCAGACGAGGGCGACGAAGAGAGGCGGTCGGGAGGCGGCCGGGAGACAGCCGGACGGGCTCAGCCCGCGAAGAGCTCGACCTGCCCAGGAGGCGAGGGCCGAGGGGGTGCACGGGCGCCGTGCAGCTCGGCGGCGATCTCGTCGGGACAGAGGACCGCCTTTGTCACCCGCATGGGGCCGCCACATTTTTTGCAGACGCTCACGTCGATGGAAAACACACGGGCCAAAAGTCGCGCCCACGACAGCCTGCTCGGCGCCCGGTCGTGTAGCTGGTCCTCGACCATGGGCCTGCTGATCGCTGCGAGCTCGAGGTCGTTTCTCGGAACGAACAACGCGAGCTGCTTGGGCTCGGCGTCGGCAGCATGACGCTCGGGTGCGACCTTGGGCCTGAGCTTGTGGCGATTGGCGAGCACTCCATAATACCGGATCATATTGAACCCCGGCGGGGGCACGAGCGAGCAGAGCCGGGCGAGGAAGGTGTCGCGCGACATCTGGGCAAAGGTCGCGCCGGCCTTGGTCGGCTGCTTAAAGTGAACGCGGACGCTGCCGTCGGGCATGGCCTGCACGGCGTCGTGTGCGAAGGCTGGGCGCAACAAGTACTTGCAGACTCGTTCGAGACGTTTTTTGTCGCGGCCGTCGGTGGTCACGGCGGCGTGAAGTTGCATGCCGAAGGCCGAAGCAGTCATGGGCCTTTGCGGAGGTGGTGTGGTGTGGAGGGCACGAAGCGTCGGCGCGGGCAGGCCGAGCTGGAGGCAGGCCATGGTGGCGTCGTCGGGCGGCTCGGGCTCGTCCACGAGATGCTCGGCGAGGTCTTTGTGTAGGGCCTCGAGCACGCGCACGAGGTGGCGCTCGTCGAGAGCGACCTCGTGGAAGCGAGCTTCGCCGTTTGGGAGCGCCTCGAAGCAGCCGTCCGTCACGAGCGCATGGATATGACAAAAGAGTCCCAAGTCGTTTCGAAATCTCTGCACCACGAGCATGACGCCCGGGTGCAGCGTGGACACCGACGGCAAGCCGTGCTCCCGCTTGGCTTGCCTGCGCAGGGTCTGCATCACCCGGTGAGCGAACCGCTGGCACACGAGCGAAAGGAGCTGCTTGTCGTAGCCGAGCCGCACGGCCATGGGCCCCTCGAACGAGAGCACCCACTGGCGGAAGCGGGTTTTCGGCAGACGATGGTCGATCAGGAGTGACGCGGTCTCGCACATGCGTCGTCCCATGCACGACGGGCAGATCCCGCGAGACTTGCACGCGAAAGGAATTCGCAGTGACTCGCCGCAGCGCCGGCACCTGGCGACTAGAAAGCCCCGCTCGAAATCACCACAAGTGACGAACGCCTCGAGCTCGTCGCGGACGAAGGCAGGTAGCTGCTCGCCATGATTCTCGATGCGCTCGAGGAACCCGGGCAGATGCTCGCGGACGATGGTGACCGCGTCGCACTCCTGCGTCGTGCGGGGGACGTATGCCGCCTGTCCGTGGCAGTCGGGCATGCGCCCGAGTGGTGCGGGTCGCGGGCCAATACGGCCGTGCAGCGATCATGGTGACTTGGCCTGCGTCGCCCTCACGGGGGTGGCCAACGGGTCGGCCACCTGTCCCGCCACATGGCCGGCTGGCCGAGCTGCACGGGACCGCATGTCGACCCCTTCCGGAAGTCGCACTCTTGCATGCACCGACGAACGCAGTTGTTCTCCGGCGAGTTGTCGAAGAGCTCGCAGAAGAACGTAGGGCGCGACCGCGAGAACCTGATCATGATCGGGTCGCTGTCGCCGGGCTCGGTCTCGCGCGCCGTAGGGCGAGCCTCCCGTCCGGCCCCGAGCTCGCCCGGCCCTGGCCGGTTCGCCGGGCTACTCCTTGCCTTTGTCCGAGCGCTACTTTCTTCGCGCGCGCAGGATGATGTCCTTGTTGAACTTGCCCGCGATCTCGGCCTGTCCGTCGTAGACGATCTTCCCGGCGCGATTCTCGTCCTCGATCATCTCGAGAACGCGGCCCTTGGTCTCGTAGATCGCGATCGTCTCCTGCGGGAGGCCAGCGCGGGCGACCTCCTGGGTGGCGTCGGCGTCGGCGTCGTCGAGGCGTTGCTTGACCCGGGCGGCCTTTTCGGCGGATCAAGACCAAGAAGAAGTCGAAGACCAAGAAGAAGAAGTCGAAGACCAAGAAGAAGATCTCATCAACGAGCCCGCGACGCACTGGCGGGAAAAAGAGAGCCCCGTAGCGTCTCGGTCCTACGAGACCAAGAACAGGATCGAATGCCGATCTGGCCTTCACCGGCGAGGTCAGGCAACTGCAGCGCCGCAAGGCGACGGGGGACCCGATCTGCCGCGTATGCCACCAGAAGGTCATGGCGCCAGAGGAGAAATGCCCGTTCCGCAGGAAGGTCCGCGGCGTGCCGATCCGGAACGTCAAGCTCGTCCCCTGCAACCGACGCGATCATCATCGTCCACGACATCGGCAAAGGGACCGCCGCGCTCACAAAGTGGATCGCCTCGACGAGACCCGCCGCGCCCACGAGGCAGACCTGGCGAGAACAACCACCGTCGTGTGGCCGCAGTGCTCATCTGGCTGGACAAGCACTGCCGAGTGTGGAGGGTAGCCGGGGATTCCAGACAACCGCCGCATTCCCGGCTCACGCGCATCCAACGCGACGGAGCTCGAGACCGGCGAATCGCGTGGTGATCCCGAATCCCCTCGGCTATCCTCCCGCATGATGTCACGCCATCTTGCTGGGCTCATGTTTGCTCTGGGGTTCGGGATGCTCGTCGGCTGCTTCATCCGAGCCGACGACCATTGTGCGAACAACGGGGGCAACTCCAACTGTGTCAAGATGAAAATCGGCTTCTTCTGCGACGCGTGCACTCCCGACAACGACGGATGCGTCGACAAGGTCGACGAGATCGACAACCGGGACGACTGCTACTACGCCGGAGACGGCACCGATGACGATTCCGGTACCGGCTCGGACGACGGCGACAACGGCTCGGACGACGGCTCGGACGACGGCGGCAGCGGATCCGGCAGCGGCGGCACGAGCTCGGACGGCGGCGGCACGAGCTCGGACGGCGGCACGGACAGCACGAGCACAGGCGACGACGGCACCACGGGCACGACCGACGATGGCGGCACGACCGTGGAATGCGACGCAGCCGACGGCCAACCCGACGCAGACGACTGCACAGACGCGGCAGCGCCGTTCTGTGTGAGCGGCGAGTGTAAGGACTGCAGCGAGGCACCCACGCCCGACTCATCCTGCGCGGCCCTGGGCGGCAGCGCAGACTACTGCGACACGAACGCCGGAGAGTGCGTCGCCTGCCTCTCCCACGACCACTGCGACACCATCGCCAACGCGCGCTGCAACGACGCCAACCACACCTGCGTCCCCTGCCAGAGCAGCACCGAGTGCGCAGGAATCACCGACCACGAGGTCTGCGACGACGGCACCTGCGTCGAGTGCACTCCATCCCAGGACTCCGCCTGCAGCGGCAAGCTCTGCCACGCCATCGACCTCGAATGCACCAACTTCGACCCGGGCGATGCAGGCCTCTGCGAGACCTGCATCGCAGACGCCCACTGCTCCACCGACCAGCTCTGCATCCCCATGACTTTCGATGCCCAGGACGTGGGTCATTTCTGTCTCTGGCGCCAGGATGCCCCGAGCGGCCCGAATGGAAATTGCTTCACTGCGCGCCCCTACGCAGACACGACATCGGAGACCAGCATCGAGGGCGTGACGACCACCGTGTGTGGGCTGCGTGCGACCACGTGCCCGGCTTTGAAAGACTACAGCCTGACGGACTGCGAGGCGGGCGGTGACGAGGGCTGTGGAGCAGTCGGGCTCGACGACGGTCTGTGCAGGGACAGTGGAGGATCGAACTACTACTGCACGGTTCCGTGCCTCTCGAATTTCGATTGCCCAGGTTCGCAAGCGTGCAACACGGGCACAACTCCCTACTACTGCGAACTCTGAGCCCGGCCACGCGGCAAGAGCTGGCAAGCAGGCGCTCTTGCGTCACCTCGGCTATCCTCCCGCACGATGCCACGCCAAGCTGCGGCGCTGCTGCTCGCCTTCGGGCTCGCGATTCTCGTCGGCTGCCAGGCGAGTGGAGATGACGGCTCGGGCACGGGCACCGGCTCCACCACGGACTCAGGCGACGACGGCACCGACCCAGACGATGGTGGCACCGACGACGGCGGAACGGACGACGGCGGAACGGACGACGACAGCGCGGACGACAGCGGCACCACGGGCACGACCGATACGACCGGCACCACGGACACGACCACCGACACCGGCACTCCCCCACAGTGCGATGCCGCCGACGGCGACCCAGACGCAGACGACTGCACGGACGCGGCAGCGCCGTTCTGCGTCGGCGGCGAGTGTGTGAGCTGCAGCGAGGCCCCCACCCCCGACACGTCCTGCGCAGCCATGGGCGGGAGCAACGACTACTGCGACACGAACGCCGGAGAGTGCGTCGCCTGCCTGACCCACGACCACTGCGACACCCCCACCGCCGCCCGCTGCGACGACTCGTCTCACACCTGCGTGCCGTGCCAGGCAAACCCCGAGTGCGCCAACATCACAGACCTCAATGTCTGCAACGACGGCACCTGCGTCGAGTGCACTCCATCCCAGGACTCCGCCTGCAGCGGCAAGCTCTGCCACGCCATCGACCTCGAATGCACCAACTTCGACCCGGGCAACGCAGGCCTCTGCGAGACCTGCGTTGCAGATGGGCACTGCGGCAACGGCCAGCTTTGCATCCCCATGACTTTCGACGTCCAGGATGTCGGGTACTTCTGTTTGTGGCGGCAGGATGCACCCGCGGGGCCGAATGGGAGCTGTTTCAACGTGCCGCCCTATGCCGACACGACGTCAGACTCGGGTTTCGCTCTTATGCGACCCTCTTTTGTGGCGTAGACGCGACGGGAGGGGGACGTCCGAGGGGTTTTCGTAAGTTATCGAAATCACAGACCAGATCCAAAACGTCGGCGTTGGCGAGGACACGTTGCGCGGCCCGGAGCACGTCCGCGAAGCACAGGCCACGCTTGTGCCGGTACCACGGACGTACCGGCGGTGTTGCGACAGGCGAGGTCGAGACGCCATCGGCGAACCACAACACGAGCGTCGTGTAGATGAAGCCGACGAACGGAGCCGTCCGTTCGACGGCTTCTCGCTTGCGGGCCTGCGAGTCGCCGAAGCCGAGTAGCTGCTTCATGTCGCGGAAGCAAACTTCGGTGGACCAGCGGCCGGCGTAGGTTTCGATGATCTCCTTGATGCTCAGGGAGGCATCGGTGCTGAAGAAGACACGGATGGGGATCTCGCCGCGAGAAACGCGGACCACAACGATACGCAGCAGCCGAGTACCAGCCGCTCGATACCACTGGGCATCGACAGTCTTGTACTGGATTGTTTGCACATGGCCGTAGATGAAGACCGTGCATTTCTGCCACCTTTGTCTGGCGGACTTGGCCAGGCCCAGCGGCTTGGGGAGGACTTTGCCGCGCTTGCGACGACGCCCGGTCTTCTTGCGCTCCGCGTCGGTCGGAAGAGCGGTCAGTACGGCATCGGGCCGCATCGCGCCGATGAAGTCGACGTTTTCGGGCAAGCCGCGCAGGACCGTGTCGTTGGAGTAGGCGCTGTCGGCGGAGAGACGCAACCGCCTCCCAGGGGCCCAGGAGCTGGTGATGTGCAGCAACTCGCGGGCCAGCTCGGTCTTCTTGAAGTACTTGCCTCTGTGGCGCCGAGTCTCCTTCTTGGTGCGGTACAGGCGAAACAGGACGGGCAGCGCCCACGGGCGCGAGGAGAACGGCAGCCACACGACCACCGACAGGATGACCCACACGTGCCCAAACGCGAACACTCGGAATGCCTTGGTCGAGCGGACCGGGTCGATGTGGTTTCCGAGTCCGAAGACCTTCGGGCCGTTCTTGGGGGTGAGAGTATCGTCCAGTATCAAGTCAATGGTCGCCCCGGCCGGCACGAGCCACTCGACGATCTTCTCGAACAGCAGCTGCCCCATGTGGTCGGGGTTCCATGTGCCGCGGGAGAAGAATCGGTGGAAGGCTTCGTGATGTCGGACTCCAGCGACATCGGTCACCACCAGCGTCTGGGTGATGGCGTGCGGCCCTTGGGTCTGCACCCATCCGCAGAAGATCACCAGGGCGTTCGCGAAGCCCGGTTTTGTGAGAGCAGGGGCCAGGACTTCCATCCAGCCCAACAATGTGAAAAGAAGCTCGTGGGTCATGGTTTGCTCCTTCGGACGGTGTGTTGCAACGCGTTGCCGTCCGCGGGGGTTGTGACCCACTACACCTGTGCGTCGGAAACCATTCCCGCGACTACGTCAATTCTTTCGCGGCGCGCCAACCACGCATTACGTCACAAAAAGGGCGAAACCAGAGTC
>JAUXFZ010000265.1 GCA_030622585.1 Myxococcales bacterium | reverse complement strand
CTGAAGCTCGCTGTCGGTCGTGTTCCAGCTGAGGCCACCTACGAATAGTTTCTTGCTCATTGTCTTTTTCTCTCATCTTATCTGCGAAGCATCACGTCCGGAGCTCTCCCCGTACGCGTGCCTCGCGTCTTCTTGCCGATGTCTTCTACGAACCCTGCGCAACGTTGTTTCGTGTCACGGTGCGGGTCTGATAGGAACAGGTCGGCAGCGTGCCGGCAGCCCACGGTGAGCCACCGCGCCCCTGTGATGGGCGATGGCGGCACGGTAGCAGCTGGGCCCGGGTTGTCCAGAAGGGACGGGATCCGCATCTACCGGCGGCGTTTTCGACGTTTCCGGGGCGGCCGGGGGTCGGACCCGAGGTAGCGATCGTCAGCAATTCCGTAGCTTTCGAGCACCCGTTCAGTAGCCGCCCGCGCCGCCGCTCGGTCGAGGGTGATCAGATGCCCATCCTCCATGAGCACGCGAAGCCAGCGTCCCTGCGCACGATCGATGATCTGCGCCAAATGGGTCATATCGCGTGGGACGACCCCGTTGACGAGACGAACGACCTCGTCCTCCCAGTTCTGGTATCCGCGGTTTACCGGATCGGGCAGGACACGCTGGAGCACGATCACCTCCCGGCGCTCCTTGGTGACGCCGTGGTTCCACGGCACGCTGACGAGGTTCGGCGGGGGCCGGCGAAAGTAATCGAAGTAGTCCGCACTGAGGGGCTGGAACACCAACCCCGCGAACACCAAGTAACGTGGCAGCTCGGTGGTTCGCCGGCCTGGGACCAGGGGCGTATGCGCGCGCAGCTCGATCGTCTTAGTGAGCCTTTGACCGTTGCGCAGGAGCGACACGGCGACGCGCTCGCCGATCTGGCGGCTCTGGTAGATCATCGAGTAGTGAACGCGCCCAATCAATGGGGATGCGACGGTGAGGTCGTTGGCGATCGCATGGCCGTCGATGGCAAGCAGCACATCCCGCGGCCTCAGCGTGCCGTACGCGGGCCCACCATAGTCCACCCGCATGACGAGCGCGCCCGTCTGCCCCGACCGCATGCCCGCTGCGACGCGCTGTGGTTCGCTCTCCATGTTCTGAAGCCGAACGCCCAGCCGTGGGAAACCGTCGTAGTGCCCGTCTTCGACGTCTTCGAGGAAATGCCGAATGACGGGGGCGGGGACCATGTAGCCCACGTTCTCAGCCTCCTCGAGCGCCTGCATCGCGATGCCGACGATGGCTTCGCCACCGATGACGGGGCCTCCGCTGTTACCCGAATTGATCGCCGCGTCGATCTGTGTTGAAAGCAAGCGTCGGCCCGACTGCAGGTAGGAGTCGACCTCGATGCGCGAGACGATGCCCGAGGTGATCGAAAGCGTCTGTCCCCCTTCGGGAAAGCCCCACACCTGCACCCCTTGTTCGAGCTTGGGCATCTGACCCAGCGGAATCGGGCGCGTGCCTTGGAAGAAGCGGCTATCTTCAACCTCGACCAGCGCGAGGTCGGCGTCATGACTGATGAAGGTGACTCTCGCGGAGAACCGTTCGCTGGCGTCGGCGCGCTTCACTTCGATACCCACGGCATACTCGACCACGTGCGCGTTCGTCAGGATTCGATTGCCGTCGATGATGACGCCGGAGCCGCCGTATAGCGAGGCGCCGTCGGTCTGCCACGGCATCGTCATGTCGGGAGGATCGGAGTGGACGAAGAACTGCACGACGCTCGAGGCCGTGGAGGGTTCTTGTGCGAGAGCGTCAGTCGGCCAGGCGCCACAGAGTGTAAGAGTGAGCGCCAGGACGAGCGCGGAGGTGTTTGCCGTCATCGCGGCAGAGTGTCGAGGATTCACGCCGAGCGGGTCAAGCGAGCGGCCCTAGACCGATCAAAGCGATCAGTGAGACCCGAAGACGGCCGCGAAGATGATCGGCTGCAGCTCGCTGCTTCGGGCACGCTCGCTCGCGCCCAAATCCGAGCTCAAACCAACTACGACGAAAAGCAACAGGAATAGAAGCCCGTACCGCATAGCGACCCCCTTTGGTGGTGTCTGAACGGCTCGATCTATCAGCCGGATGATCTCACCTTCCGCGGCCTGCGTAAAGGATCCGTCAGACCTCCGAATTGCAGCTCAAAAGCGTGGTAGGGACCGTGGAATGAGAATCGACACCTTCAACGGGGAGACCCACTGGGCCAGGCTCGCGGAGGCCGGGCAGCGGGCGGAGACCTACGGATTTGATGGGTTTGCCATTCCGGAGATCACCGGAGACCCATTGATTCACGCCGCGATGGTCGCCAACGCGACCGAGCGGATTCAGGTGCGGACGGCGATCGCCGTGGCGTTTCCGCGGAGCCCCATGGTGCTCGCAAGCCAAGCGTGGTCGATTCACGTCAACTCGGGCGGACGTTTTGCCCTGGGCCTCGGCACACAGGTCAGGGGACACAACGAGCGGCGGTTCAGCACCCCGTGGAAGGCGCCGCGGAGCCGGATGGTGGAATACGTGAAAGCGCTTCGTGCGATTTGGCGCTGTTGGGAGCTCGGGGAGCGTTTGGATTATCAGGGCGACCACTATCAGTTCACGCTGATGACGCCGGAGTTTACGCCGCCCAAGTCGAACCTGCCGATGGTGCCCGTTTACCTGGCGGCGGTTCGACCGAAGATGATCGAGTCGGCGGCAAGCGTGGCGGATGGGCTTCGCCTGCACGGCTTCTGCACGAAGAAGTACTTGAACGAAGTCGTGTGGCCTGCGATCGACCGCGGGTTGGAGTCGTCTGGTCGTTCACGGAGCGAGCTCGACGTGTGCGGAGGCGGCTTCATCATGACGGGTCCCGACGAAGAGACCGTCATGAAGAATCGCGAGTGGGTGCGGTACCGTCTCGCGTTCTACGGATCGACCCCCTCGTACTTGCCGGTGATGTCCCTGCACGGCTGGGATGACCTCGCAGCGAAGCTCCTTCACATGTCGAAGACGGGGCAATGGAAGCAGATGGCGGCGGAGATTCCCGAAGACATGCTCGATGAATTTGGTGTGTACGCGCCGTACGACGAGTTGCCGAAGGCGATCGAAGGGCGATTTGGCGGCATTTCGGACACTGTGGAGCTCGTCTTGGACGACGACACCGACGCTGACTTGGCCCGGGACGTCCTCAAGCGCGTGCAGGGAATAGAGAGCAAGTTCAAGGCTCCCGCCAATCACTACGCCTAGCCGGCGTTCTTGCTCAACACGAGAAGCGCGGTCTCTGCAGCAAGATTCGGATCCTCGTCGTCGCCGATGACGCGCCCTTGTGTGTCGTCGTAGTAGCGGGCCTCCTCGACGGTGACCCCCATTTTTTCGCAGAGATCCAGCATGTCGCGGATCGAGGGAAAGCGTCGGTTCGGTGTGTTGTACCACTCGTAGGAGTACGAACCCGGGGCCTTGGGGGCGCGGCCTTCGAGGCCGAACATCTCGCGTAGCGTTCGGTGCGCAAAATTCGTGAAGCCAACCACGGCGCGGCGGCCGACCCGGAGCGCATCCTCGAGAAGGCGCTCGACGTTGGGAACGACCTGCAACGTGGATGAAAGCACGACGTAATCGAAGCGGTTGTCGTCGAACTCGGGCAGGCCAACGTTCAGGTCGTAGTCGATCGCTTCGACGCCGTACTGCATCGTCGATGCGATCAACTCCGTGCTGACCTCGACCCCGCATAGGAGCGGCGCGCCACGCGCCTTGAGCCGCGCCAACAAGTCGCCCTCCCCGCAGCCGAGGTCGAGCACGGAGCTGCCGGGAGGGATCAGCTCGAAGATACGGTCGTCCTCGGCGCTCTTTCGCGAGGACCGAGGGCGCGGAGCCCCCAATTTCGCCGCTACCAAGGGACCAAAGGCTTTGATATCGGCAGGCAGCAGGAAGCTGTCGTGGCCGCCGTCGGTCTCGATCTCGCAATACGACACGGGCTCCCCGAGCGTCGTGATCAGCGCGACGAGCTCGCGCGATTGGGCGGGCGGAAAGAGCCAGTCGCTCGAAAACGAAACGACGAGCCAATCGCATTCGGCCGCACGAAGGGCCTCGAGGCGCTTCTCGCGCGTGTCTCCCATGTCGAAGTTGTCCATCGCCAGAGTGACGGTCACGTAGGAGTTCGCGTCGAAGCGCCCGACGAACTGTTCGCCCTGATAGGCGAGATACGAACCGACCGAGAATCGCTTCTCGAAGTCGGTCGCCATGTCGCGAGGCGCGTGACGGTCGAGGTCGAACTTACGGGTCATCGCTTCGGACGACAGATACGTGATGTGCCCGAGCATGCGCGCAAGCGCGAGGCCCGTATCTGGGAACTCCCGTGTGCCGTAGTACTGCCCGCCGTGAAAGTGCGGATCGGTCTGGATCGCGTTGCGGCCGACGACGTCGAACGCGATCGCTTGGGAGGTGACGCGCGTCGACCCGGCAATGACGACCGCTGTTTGGACGTATCCGGGATGACGGGTGGCCCAGCACAGGGTTTGATGGGCTCCGAGCGAACCGCCGAGGACCGCGCGGAGGCGTTGAATGCCGAGCAAGTCGATGAGCCGCTTCTGCACGTCGACCATGTCCTCGACAGTCACGAGCGGGAAATCGCTGCCGTACGGGATCTGGGTGGCGGGGTTGATGGTGGCCGGACCGGTGGTGCCGCTGCACCCGCCGAGCACGTTCGAGCAAATCACGAAGAGGCGATCGGTGTCGACCGCTTTGCCCGGTCCCACGAGCCCGTCCCACCAGCCTGGCTCGTCGTGCTCGTCGTGCTGGGCGAGATGCGAGTCGCCCGAAATCGCATGACAGACGAGCACGGCGTTGCTGCGGTCCTCGTTGAGCGTCCCGTACGTCTCGTAGGCGACTTCGATCCCCGGCAGCATGCCGCCGTGGCGGAGCTTCACCGGCGTCGGGAAGACAGCCGTTTGCACAT
>JAUXFZ010000240.1 GCA_030622585.1 Myxococcales bacterium | reverse complement strand
TCTACGCGTGGACGGCGCGCCCGCAGCGGCCGATGCCACCAGGAGGGCGGTCAGCGCCCACGCCGTACCAGACCAGCGCGGCTTCATCGAGCGGTCCCTCCGGGATGGCACCCCAGGCACGCACCACCGCTGCTCGAGACGCGCCGCCCGTGTTGGGCTTGAAGCTTGACTGGGTTGTGCGCATGGCATCCGACGCAGCGGACCAGACGAGGAGTGCGGGACGAAGTGTGGCAGCTATTGCACGGCGCGCCGCGGTGCGGCCCACGCGAAACAGGAAAGTGCCTGTCGTGATTGGCTGGGATGACCATCCCGCCGAGGCCGGCGCGAACTGCACTGCTCGATGCCCTTGCAATGGCGGTGGGATCGACGAAGGCGGGGCTCCAGGCGCTTGCCATGTGGCACTGCGAGCAATCTTGGGGAAACGGCGGTGACGTGGCGGTACCGCGGTGGCTCGGGTGGACATTCGGATCGAGATAATCAGAAGCGTGGCAGGCGAAGCAGGCGCTCGGAACGGTGGTCCATTGCCTTTCTCCGTTGCGCTGATGGCATTCGGTGCAGTCGGCGAGCGCATGCATGCCGGTGAGTGGGAAACGTGTTCGTCGATGAATCTCAAACGCCTGCGTGTCATCCCATCGTCTCGACGAGTGGCAACTGCTGCATCGGCCGCTCAACCGGGATTGATGTGGGTCGCGGTGACAATTGCTGCAGTCTCGGGTCACGCGGCGCTCGCCGCTATGGCATTGGTTGCAAGGGGCAGACGCGTGTCGTCCGCTGAGCGGAAAACCGGTGCGGGAGTGGTCGAAGCCTTGCCCCGCTTTGCCCTCGGTCATCTTCCACCCCGCCGGAGTGTGGCAGTTCCCGCAATCGATTCCCTCGGTGATCGAATTGTGGCTGCTGGCTTTGGAACGTGCCGCCTTGCGTCCCGGATCTTTGGCCACGGCGATGCCCGCAATCCCCGCCAGGACGGCGACACACAGCACGACGAACATCGCGCGGCTCATCGCTTCCCCTTTCTACGGGCGTGCGGATTGCCGTGACAATCTGCGCACTCGCTGTAACCGAGCCTGTACCTCACCGGCCGAGCCCCGCTTCGCAAACGCGCCTTGCTGTGACAGGATTTGCACTCGAGCTGCTCGTGGGCACCTTCGAGCGGATAGGCGGCGAGCTCCCCGTGGTTGAAATCCTCGATCTCGAACGCGTCCGTGACGTGACACCCATCGCACTCGCGCTGGGGCGAAGTGAGACGAAACTGCCCAGCGTGAACGTCGCGGTGGCAGCCCCCACACTCACGCGGCGCGCCGCTATACGTAGCCCCCTTGCCGCTCTGCCGGTCTTGCCTCGAGGGGCTGTGACAACTGTCGCAGGCGGCTTCGGTGTGAGCGCCGGTCAACGGCCAGACACTGTGGTCGATCCGCGGTGACTCCCAGCCTCGCTCCGAGTGGCAACTGGCGCATCCGCCGTCGCGCATTTCGACTGCGAACTGGTCGCCATGGGGGTTGTCGTGGCAGTCGATGCAACGCTGCGCCCTGAGCTCCAAGTTGTGGCGAGGCCGCGTGCCCTGGTGACAGCCGGTGCAGCGTACGGACTGATGCTTTCCGTCCAGCGGGAACTCGGTTCGGCTGTGCTGCTCGATGGTGAACAACGTTGGCCAAAACCCATGCTCGTCATGGCAGCTCGCGCAATCCGTCGTTCCGAGGCTGCCACGATGAACGTCGCGATGGCAGTCCCCACATTGCTGAAACTTCAAGCTCCTGTACCGCCTCTGCACCGGGAGCTTTGGCGAATGACAGCTCTTGCACGCGACGTCGCGGTGGGAACCCTCGAGGGGAAACGCGGTCTTCGGATGAGCGCGCAGTCCGATCTTCTTCGGCAGCCCGAACCAGCGAATGCTGGCGTGGCAGCTTTCACATCGGTCTCCGAACTTCGCTTGGTGAACCTGAGCGTGACAAGCGACACACTCCGAGCCGGCGCTGGGGGCAAGCACGTTTCCTTTGTCATGACACGCTTCGCACTTCGTCTTTGCATGACCAGCGGCGAGGCTCAGACCAGGGTGGTTCTTCCGAACATTGGTGACCTGAGTCCAATCGGTTTCGTTGTGGCAGGACACGCATTCGGACCCGCCAAACCGATCGCTGTGGGGGTCCTCGTGGCACGACGTGCAGGAGGTCTCTAGTCCGAGAAACGTGGCGTGGCCGCGTCGGTTTCGGCGGTCATGACAATCGTCACATCCAACGGAAGCATGTGCGCCCGTGAGCGGCCAACCCGACTGGCGGTGATCGAAACGGTCGCGCCCACCACCCGGCCAGCGGACGAGCCTCGCGCCCCTCCCCAGATGCTCGACGTGACACCGTCCGCACTCTTCCCCGCGATACTCACGTCCGTGCAATCCCGCCTGTTTCCGTATCTGCCCAGCCAAGTCATCGTGGCAGCCAAGGCAGGCGTTCGTATCGAGCCGCCTGCCAGTCGAGTGGCACTCGGCGCAGTTCGCATCACCATCGATGTTCGCGTGATCACTGGTGAGCTTTCCGGGGGACAGGAACTGGGCGCCGGTTGGACGAGGTGTCAGCACTCCGGAAACGGCAGCTACGATCATCAAGCAGCCCAAGACGATCAAGGCGGTAATGCGCCCCGTCATTCCGAGAAAATCCAGCGGTACCCGTAGATCCAGGCCACGGCGATATGAACTGGAACGATGAGAACCAGAATCAGCGCCAACAGGCGATGGAAGCCTCGCCACGACTGGAGCAGGGAGGAGGCGCCAACGGCGATGACTTCACGTGTGGCGTACTTGCGGACGGTTCTCTTGGCCTTCCGAAAGCGCCGACGGTCGCCACGATCGAGCACACCGACGACGGGCGCATCTTCGATGACGTAGCTGACGAGGAAGCCGCGGGAGCGTGCATCACGGACCCACTTGGGAACCGCAGCAAGCTTGGCGAGCAACCATCGATGCGTATCGACCTGTGTCACCTTATGGATCGCCAGCGCATGGTAGACGCGAGCGCTGCATCCGGGGGCCAGCTCGTCCAGTGAGCTCAGGGCGTCCTCGAGCGCCGGGCGGTCCGGACGCGGTGTCAACGCGTAGAGGTATCGGCCCGCAATCCCCGTCACCACCACGAGGCCCAGACTGACCGCCGTAACGAGCGCGATGGGCGTCCGAAACTGGAACGCGGAATGAAACAGGATCAGGAGCGAACCGACGAGCCCGGTGAACACGTGGAGGTTGAGCCAAGTCGCCATCGACCCGAGCGACCAGCGCGCGAGGCGGCGGCGTGCCAGGTAGAGCAGGTTGGCTAGGATCAGGATCGTTCCGATGATGCCGTAGCCGTGTCCGACTAGACCGCCCGGTCGAAGCGTTTCGTAGGCGCTGTGGTCAACTCTCGATTCGAGGTCGGCTAGATAGAAGCTCTCCCCGAACCTCCACAGCACGTAAGCGACCACGGACAGCCCGAGAACGACGAACAGGACGGTAGCTCTCTTCTTGCGACCTCTCGGTCTTGTTTGTGCTTGCGCGCGCACGGCCCCCCAGTGCCGACGACGGGTCCCCACCCGACGTGCATGTTACACTCGCAGCATATACTAGAAGGCCGGTGTTCAGCCAAAAGGGCCAATCTATGACCACCTGGATTCTACTCGGCTCTATCGTCGCACTCGCCCTCGCTTTCAACCTTTTCTGGCGAAAAAGGGAGCAGGGACGCACGGAAACGGGTCGCCAGGAGCTCGAAGAGTTGCGCGCGATGGGCGACATCGTGCCGGCAAGTATTCATCCAGTGATCGATCCGATCCGCTGCATCGGGTCGGGTGCGTGCGTGTACGCATGCCCGGAGAAAAGCGTCCTCACAGTGGTCAACGGCAGGGGCGTGCTGACCAATCCCCTCGGTTGCATCGGGCACGGCGCGTGCGCTGCGGCATGTCCCGTTCAGGCGATCAACTTGGTGTTTGGAACGGCCAAGCGCGGGCTCGAGCTTCCCCACGTGGATCCCGACTTTCAAACGAACCAACCGGGCGTGTACATCGTTGGCGAGCTTGGCGGAATGGGACTGATTCGAAATGCGGTGTCGCAGGGGCGGCAAGCGGCGGACCATGTCGTTGCCGGGCAGCGCAGAGCAGCAGGCGACTCTCTCGATGCGCTGGTCGTTGGCGCGGGACCCGCCGGCACGAGTGCAACGCTACGCTTGATGGAAGCCGGTCTGCGCGTGCTCCTGCTCGAACGCGAAGCATTCGGCGGGACCATCACCCACTATCCCCGAGCCAAAGTGGTCATGACTGGCTTCCTCGATTTCCCGGTGTACGGGCGTGTCTCCAAACGAAAAATGAGCAAGGAACAGCTCGTAGCGCTGTGGGGAGACATCAGGGAGAAAACGGGCCTGCAGGTCGCCGTCGGGGAGTTGGTCGAAAAGATTGAGCGCGCAGACGACGGCGGCTGGCTGGTGTCCTCCACCGGCGGCGTCTTCAAGACTGCAAATGTTCTATTGGCTCTCGGCCGCCGTGGCTCTCCACGCAAGCTCGACGTACCCGGGGAGGAACTCTCCAAAGTGGTCTACCGAGTCATCGAACCGGATGTGTTTCAGGACCAGCACGTGCTGGTCGTCGGCGGTGGAAACGCAGCGGTGGAATCGGCTTTTGCCCTTTTGGATGGGGGAAAATGCGCGTCCGTGACGATCAGCTACCGGAAGAACAATTTTGCGAGGTGTCGTCAACCGAACCGCAAGCGCGTCGCGGCTGAAGTGGAGGCTGGACGACTCACGGCGCTCATGGGGACGCAGGTCGAGGAGATCTTCGAGGACCGAGTCACCCTGCGCGATGCGTCGGGCGAGCAGTCCTCCGTTCGAAACGATGCCCTCGTGATTCAGATCGGTGGAACGGCGCCGACGGCCCTGCTTCAAGACGTCGGCATCGAGATCGTCACGAAATACGGCGAAGCCTAGTCCGTGCCGTCGGGATGGCAGTCCAAGCAGAAGTTGGGAGGCGCAGCGCCCTGCGGGTAGTCAGGTTCCTCGTCGTGCTAGGGGTCCATCTCGGATCGCGTGTGCTCACCGTCGTGACACCCAACGCAATCCGCGTTTGCCCC
>JAUXFZ010000425.1 GCA_030622585.1 Myxococcales bacterium | reverse complement strand
CGGGTTCCCCATGAAGTCGCTCGAAACCAACGGCCTCTCCTCGAAGTAGAACACGTCCCGAAGCGGACCTTCCGCCGCTTCCTTGAGGGCGCGATTCACCTCGTCGCGGTCGGTGTTGCGGCCTACCTGGGCGGTCAGGCAGGTGAGCGACACATTCGGAGTCGGGACGCGAATCGCGGTCCCATCGAGCTTGCCCTTTAGCTCGGGGAGCACGAGGCCAATGGCGGTGGCGGCACCGGTCGAGGTCGGAATCATCGACAGCGCCGCGGCGCGTGCACGGCGCTTGTCCGAGTGCGGTTGGTCGAGCAGGCCCTGGTCGTTCGTGTACGAATGGACCGTGACCATGTGCCCCTTCACGATGCCGAAGGTGTCGTTGAGGACCTTGACGAGCGGCGCCAAGCAGTTCGTCGTGCACGATGCACAGCTGATGACGCGGTCGGTCTCAGGGTTGAACTTGTCGCTATTGATGCCGACGACGAAGGTGCCGTCGAGCTCGCCCTTGCCGGGCGCGCTGATGATCACGCGCTCCGCGCCGGCCTTCAAATGCGCCGACGCACTTTCCCTCGTGCGGAAGAAGCCTGTGCACTCGAGCACGACCTCTGCGCCGAGCTCTTTCCAGTTCAACTTGGCCGGGTCCCGCTCGGCGGAAACTGGAATGCGCTGGTCGCCGATCCAGATCGCGTCTTCCTCTGCCTTGACCGGATGGGAAAACTGCCCGTGCACCGAGTCCCACTGAAGGAGATGAGCAAGCATGTCCGCGCTGGTCAGGTCGTTGATTCCAACGATCTCTACGTCCCCGCCGCGCTCGGCGACGATTCGAGCGATACAGCGCCCAATTCGTCCGAAGCCATTGATTCCGACTTTCGTGGCCATTTTTTCGACTCCCTAGTTGCGACGGCGTCGTCCGAATGCGCCGTCGGCGAGGGCGCACGGTAGCGCGCGGCACGTCTCGGTCAAGCAGCCAAGGGCGCGAATAGTTTGCGCTTTTGACCGAAGCCAACGCGAAGCGAACGCAGGATTACGCCGACGATGAGCGGCGAACTATTCTGCGGCTTCTTGCGCGTCGCGAAGCTCGGCCGTCACGAGCTCGAGGACAGCGTTGGTGAACGCAACGACGTCCGAGCGGCTGTGACCGCTGTTCCGAAGCTCCCGGTAGACCGACTTCGCGATAATCCGAACGCCGCGGCTGTCCGCCGCCTGGGCCTTCGGGTCCTGTGTTCTGGTTGCTGCCCCCATGCTGCCCCGAACATCATGCAGTTTGCGTGCCAGTTATAGAAAGCGACAATACACGGGGTTTGCAGGCTCACTTTACAGCAGGATTTACAACGAAGGGCAGTTTTTGCCACACGTGAATCCAAAAACGTCACACCCCCTCCAAGTGCGCAAGAGCTTGCGCATTTGGAGTGCAACCGCGTACACACCTGCGCACGTAACCTCCCGGGAAGACCGGGATTTCGGCTGCTTGGCCGATTTTGGTTCAGCCCGCCTCGAGCGCTACGCGGAGCTCCCGGAGCGCGCTGGTGTGGAGCCGGCTTGCCCAGGACTTGGAGATGCCGAGCTCCCTCGCCATCGCATCGATAGGGCGGCCTTCGAAGTAGAACCCGCGAACCAGGACCCTTTGCCTGGGTGAAAGACCGGGAAGCGCCCTCAGAAGCCGGGTCACGCTTTCGTTCTTGAGGAGAGCGGCCTCTGGGCTTTCATCGCCCAAAGACCCCTGGAGCACGGTCGCGGTGCTGAGACTGCCGCTCATGCGGGTGAAGCCCTTGTCGAGGTCCGTGGGCGCGGCAGTGAGTGTGGCTTCGGAAGCGGCCTGGAAGCGCTCATGGGCCCGGCGGGGCAGTCGGGACATCTTCCGCACCCCGTCCAACATGGCCCCGCGGACCCGATGATAGGCAAACGCCTGAAAGTGGACGCCGCGGCTTGGGTCGAAACGACTCTGGGCCTCGAGCAGCCCACCGAAACCGAAGGCGATGAGGTCCTCGAGATCGCCCCGAAGCGACAGCTCGCGCCGGAGCCGATGCGCCAAGCCGTGAACCATTCTCTGGTGCTGAGTGATGAACTCGGTGCCTGTCATGCACACTCCTGAACGGATTTCCTTTAGCCAGGTGGGTGAATGAAGTCAAACAGAATACATATGCCTACATTCGAGTGGGCCTAGTCGAATGCGGATCTCTGAGGTATAGCGGCGCAGTGAAACGAGCGCGCCTAGGGATCGTCAGCGCAAATCGGCCTCGCTTGGGAGCCTTTGCGACGTTGGTCGCTCAGATCTTGGACGACGACGGGGCTCTCGACGGCCTGGCGTTCGCATACGGCGAGCTGGCGGAGCCCGACCGTCAGGCCCTGGCTCGGGCAGTCGTGCAGGATGCGGAGGATCCGACCCAGGCGCTGGTCGCCTTTCTCGCCGTGGAGGAGAGCCCTAGGCTCCGGCAACGTCTCACGGGGCTCATTAGCCGGCATGGGCGCATCGATCAGAACGCCTTCCTCCAGGGCACGGAGACTCTCGGCGCGGCATGTCTGAGTCAGTCACTGCCGGGCCTCGCACCAGAGTCACTCTGCATCGCCTGGAACAACAGCAAAATCCACAGCATCGAGATCAAATCTCGAACCGCCCCCCCCCAAACCGAAACGTTCCCAGGGACAGTAGCGACAGTCGCCGAAACCCCAGCAGCTCCGACGTTCCCAGGGACGGTTGCGGTCTCTGAGGCGGTGGAGACGCTGGCGCCGCTTGTGTGGCGGTATATTCGGTCGGGGGGTGAGCTCCCGCCTGGGGTAGAGCGCTTCGCGGGGTTCTTCTCGGTCGGCTAGCTAGCGGTGACCGTTGCCATTGCCCAGCAGCGCGCCCTCGAACTTCGTCGTTTCCATCAGCGAGCCGTCTTCCGCGTCCCGGCGCACCATGAAGAAGTGCCGGGTGACGGAGTTGTTGTGCTCGCGGGCGACGACCATGATGGCGTTCATCCCTGGGTGAACCGGAATCTCGGCGTCGAAGCTGAGCTCCGTAGGGGTGGTGCGGCCCTGGTTGGACTCGTAGTAGACCTTGTGCCGGCTCGTCGAAATGTAGAGATCGCGTACCCGCTGGTCGTCCATTGCTTTGCCTTGGACGCGAAAGACGTCGTCGCGCGTGACGTAGCTGCCGACCGCCACGAGCTTGATTTCGGGCAGCGCATGACCGGTGACCCACACGATCGCAGGCTCCTTGGCCACCTTACCCCGGGGGGCGGGCGGTGCGGCGGCCGATGCGACCCAACCGGGGCGTCCACCACCCAAGTCGACGCGAGCGAACGCTCCCTTCGACGACGTCTGCAGCAAGGCAACCGCTTCGTCTACGATGGCGACCACCGGCGCCCGCTCGCCCGGCCATTCGCGAATTTTCGTGCCGGCCCCAAGGTTCACGGCGCGCTTCGGCGACAGATTCGTGACCCGGCCCGATTCACCGAGAATCGGAACCTTGAGCTTGTGACCCGCCCGGGCGCCGAGCTCGGTGTCGCGCACCTCCAACAAGAGCGTGGCCTCTTTGTCGTT
>JAUXFZ010000154.1 GCA_030622585.1 Myxococcales bacterium | reverse complement strand
TCATGCTGGCTGCGCACGCGGCGGCAGCGGTAAGCGCCAAGCTCCAGTTCGCGTCCCGTTCTTCGTCGAGGCGATAGAAAATCGGGAAGCTAGCGACGAAATAGAGCGAATAGAAGAGCGAGCCGTACGTGAGCATGCGCTCCATGTCTCGGTAGTAGAACTGGCTTTCGATCCACGGGTTTGCCATCGCCTTCGTTTCCATCCAAGCCCAGAAATAGGCGACGGCGACTAGCAAGATCGGCCAGAGCATCGGTCCGATTGGAAGCCGGGAGGTGCGGATGCGGCGCAGCACGATGACCGCCGTCGTATGATAGGTGATGAAGTACGCCTGCGTGAGCAAGTACATCATGACCGGAACGCGCTGCTCGCCCGATCCGACGAGCGTCGCATCGAAGGTGAGCTCGATCATCGGGTAGGCGTAGACCATCCCGAGAATGTCGAAAAAGTACTCGGAGCCAAAGTAGTTTGCAGCGAAGCTGAATATCCCGATGTAGAGGTTCGCTTTGAACCAATACGTTTGGTACCAAGGCCGGCCGAGCGGTGTCTCGTCGCGGATCAGGGCAGGCACCACCAGCAACGGAAGCGCGACAGCAACACCAATCGCCAGGAAGCCCCATTCACCTACCCGAGCGGTGACGCCGAGGCCCATGACCAGTCCCATCAAGATCATCCAGATCGGCGAGTAGATCAGGAAGAACTTCTCGCCCCACGCCTTGCTGGGATTCTCGGAGAACCAGCGTGGGACAGCGTCGGTCGCCATGCCGCTCATCCAAAGAGCGCGATACGAACCATCGCCTGAAGGTTCTTGAGCTTCTCGAGCTTGCCGGGCTCCGGTCGAAGCGTCTCGTGACCTGGCAAGAGCTCGGCTCCCGCCTTGGCTTGGCGATGAATTTTCTCACGAATCGTGGGGTTCAGGTGGCCACCGCCGGCGAGCTCGATGAATATCGACTTGGCGTTGCCGAAGTCGAAGAAATCGCGCTGCCAGCTCCACTTGAAATCGCCCGCGTACGTGAACCACGACCCGCCAACCCCGGCGATTTCATAGTCGCTTCCATCGGCACGTTTGAACGGAGCGACTTGCCGCCAGAACCCAACCACTTGACCCTGTTTCTCGTCGATGAGCACGGTGTCATACGGGTACGCCCAGTCCTCGAAGCCCTTCATGTGATAGCCGAGCGCGACTTCTTTGATCTCCTTCAACCCGCGCGCCCAGAACTCCTCGTTGGGGCCGACGTTCCAGCGATACACGGCGTCATCGGTGTAGTGCGCACCGAGATAGGTGCTCCAATCACCCTCCCGTTCGGCGTTGCGGTTGGCTTCGAGCCACCGTTCCATCATCTCTTCCAACTCTTCACGCGGAAACGCGGGCATCGCTCGTTCCTCTCTTGCGGTAGCGAACATTGATTGGGGGCTTGGGGCCGAGCACGATCCGCCCGAAGTCTGTATCCAGCGGGTCGCCCACGAGCTCGAAGTCGTAGTTGTTGAGCAAGACACCGAAGATGGTTTTCATCTGTAGGATGGCGAAGGCGTTGCCGAGGCATTTATGCCGGCCGCCGCCAAACGACATGTACGCGAAGGGCCGCCTGTCTTCCTCACGGCCGGGTCCGTAGCGATCAGGATCGTACTCGAGGGCGTTCTCGAAGACCTCGTTTTCACGATGGGCAACGAGCGGAGAGACCGAGACCCAGTCGCCCTTCTTCACCTGGTAGCCGTATATCTCGCAGTCCTCGAGGGCAGCGCGGAACAACATGAAGAGGGGCGGGTGAATGCGCAGTGCCTCCTTGATGGCCCATTCGGTTCGCTCGAGCTCGCGCATCCGTTCGAAGCTGTAGCCCTCGTCGGCCGAGAAGCGCTCGCGAATCTCTGTGCAGACTTTGTCGTGGTAGTCAGGCGCTCGCAAGAGCTCGAGCAGCGCCCAAGCCGTCGTCACCGAGCTGGTGTGGTGCCCGGCAAACATCGCCGCGATGAGAATGCCGGTGATCTCGTGGTCGGTGAGGGACGTGCCATCCGCGTAGGTGGACTCCATGAGCGTCTGCGTGAAGTCCTCCGAGTGAATGCCCTTGCGCCGGCGTCGCTCGATGATGGTCGACACCATTTCCCCGAGACGCGCTCTCGCTCGATCGCGCCTTCGGAACGCCGGAATAGGAAGGTGCGCATTGACGTATGCCAACGGAACGATCCCCGCCTCGAGGTCTTCGTACACCCTCGCGAACTCCTCGCTCATCTCGTTGCGAAACTCTTCGCCGAGCAGACAGCGGCTCGAGGTGAAGCTCGTCAGTGTCGCGAAGAACTCGCAGACCTCGATCTGTCCTTCGTCGCCCCAGTTGCTGATGATCTTGTGAGTTTCGTCAGCGATGATCTCCGTGTAGGTTCGCATGCGCTTGTTGCGGAGCGCCGGGTGCAGCATGTGCAACTGCTCGTACATTCGCTCTGGCGTAGTGTCGTAGACGACCCCTTTGCCGAAAACCGGGATCATCATCTTGTAAGCCTCGCTCGGGCTCAGCACCTCGTCCGGAAGCCGAAAGAGCGATTCGTGCGCCTCGGGCCCCGTGAAAAGGGTGACGTTCTTGCCTGCCAGCTTGAACTGGGCGACTCGGCCGCATTCGTCGTATGCCCGTTGCAACAGGCCAACCGGGTCCCGTGCAAAGTCGATGGTGTGGCCGATCAATGGGAAGCCGCCCTTGAGTCGGGGCGGTTTCTTGAGGCTGGTGGCCTTGGTGGGCGCCGTGCCCACGCTTGCTGCTGTCGTCATCAGTTGCTCCTGAATAGCGTGCGTCGAAGTTGTTCCTCAATCCGGTTGGCGAGGTCGTCGGCGTCACTTTTCATCCCCGCCTCAACCCATGCCGACATGTGAACCTGCTGGATCGCTACCATCGTGCGCGCGGCGATCACGGAATCTCCTTGGAACGCATCCCCTTCGCGCATGGCCTCAGCGATCACCAGCGCGATCAAGTCGATGCCTCGTCTCCAGGCGTTCACGAGCCCCTCGCCGACCTCTTGCGGATTCGACGCCCAAGCACCGCTGTTGTCGAGGTGAATGCGAAGGAAGTCGGGATGCTCCGTGAGCCACCGGATGAATACACGATTGCCCTGCATGAGGCGCTCGGCGGCCTTGTCGTCGCTTGCCATCGTGCGGCCAGCCAGAAGGAACAGTCGTCCCAACCGCTCGTCCTGCACGGCTTGATAGATGTCGGACTTGCCATCGAAAACCGAATACAGGGTCCCGAGAGAGATTCCTGACTCGGTGGCAACGTCCTGAATCTTGGTGCCCTCGTAACCCCCGCTGGCGAAAAGCCGCTCGGCCGCATCGATGATCAGCGAGCGGTACATCGAGGTCCTCGCGTTGCGCGCCTTGGCCGTTGCTTGGGACATCGATGCAGATATTAGAATTAGCTTCTATTTTTTGCAACCACCTTTTATACTTTGTTTTGAGGAGCACCGATGCGGATCAAAGTGGATTTCGATCTTTGTCAGGGACATGGCGAGTGTGAGGGCGAGGCGCCCGAGGTCTTCGAGGTGGACGACGATGGCAAGATGACCGTGCTCCAGGAGGGGCCGGCCGAGGAACTTCGTGAGAAGGTCTTGCGAGCCAAAAAATACTGCCCGACCATGGCGATCACCGTCGAGGATTGAACGTGAGCCGGCAGTCCAAGCCCAAGTTGCCGATGCCCTCGGGTTGGTTTCGAATCGCTACCAGCCCGGAGTTGCCCGCCGGCAAGGTCGGTGTCTTCCAGATCAACGGTCAAGACGTCGTCGCGTTTCGCAACGAGCAAGGGGCCGTTGCGGTCGTCGATCCCATCTGCCCGCACATGGGCGCGCACCTCGGCTACGGCGGTCGCGTGGTCGATGGCGCGCTTCGCTGTCCGTTTCACGGCTTGCGATTCGACACGGACGGCAAGTGCGTCGGGACGGAGTATCCAGGCAATCCCGAGGTGACGCTCTCGTTGCGATCCTGGCCGGTCATGGAGCAGCTCGGGTGCATCTTCGCGCACGCCGGGCACGACGGCGCCGCGCCAACTTGGGAGCTACCCGAGTACGACACGACAGGATGGACCGAACCGGTCACCAAGGTGCTCACGCTCAAAGGCCACGTCCAAGACGTTGCCGAGAATGCCGTCGATTTCGGTCATTTTGCCGCCGTACACGAGTACTCGGAGCTCGTGGACCCGGTGCTGCGAATCGACGGCCCGCGGATGTACTCGAAGTTCGGTTTCACGCGCCGCAACCCTTTCCTTCCGACCAGCGACATCCAGTCGATCTTCGATACCGACGTACACGGCCTCGGCCTGTCGGTGACCGATCTTCGCGTACCGAAGCTCGGCGTTCACTACCGCGTCCTGCTCACCGCGACGCAGATCGACGAAGACACGATGTCCTTCGGCATCGGTGTGAGCTCGGAGTTTCCCCCGCCGTTCGTGCCGAAAGCGATGCGGGGGCTGCCCCTTCCCTGGCGTGCCGTGACCCGGACCCAAGTCCGGGCCATTCACCGCTTCATCATCTCCGACGTGCTGCAAGACCAAGAGATTTGGGAGCATCGTGTGCCAATGGCCGTCCCTGCCTTGATCCCGGGCGACGGCCCGATCGCGAGGTTCAGGCGCTGGGTCAAGCAGTTCTACGCGTGACCTGGCGGTGGGAGCTTTCGCCTGGACATGGGCGCGAGAAGACGGCCGATTGACCGAACCGAATGTAGGCTAAGCTTTGGGGTCATGGCGACGGCAGCCAATAACCGATTCAGGAACGGACTCGTACTCCTCACGCTGATGTTGTGCGCGTTCTTCTTCGCACGAGGGGCGACGGCTCTGCTGGCCGCGAAGGTCCTGAACACTGAGCTTGATGACGCGCCTGCGCCGTCGACCAGAGTCGTCGCAACCGCGCGGACCCAGCGCAAACGGGATGCCAGCGTCATCTTGAAGCGCAACATCTTCAACTCAGAGCTAGGCGACCTGTCCGACGCGCCGATCGAGGATCCGGACTTGCCCTCGGTGGATCTACCCGCCGAAGAGGTTGAAACACCCTGCAAGGGAAAGATGCGACTGATCGGTACGGTCGTGCTTCCCGGAGACCTCGAACGCTCAGTTGCCGCCATCGTAGGCACCGATCAAAAGGCGGGACTCCACCGTGGCGGAGCCGAGGTCGAGGGTGCGAGGATCCGCGCGATTCAGTCCGACGGTGTGGTGCTACAGAACGCGGGCGGTCTTTGCCGTCTTGCGATGTTCGAGGTCGACGGCACGGCCTCGAAGCCCCAACTCAAACGAGCGGTCTCCAAGAAGAAGCCAGCGAAGCGGCGGGGACCCGCAGTCGATCGCAATGCGGGCCTCAGTGAAGAGGAAATATCGCAGGGAATCGATAAGGTGAACGAGACGAACTACAACCTTTCTCGTTCCATGCTCAACAAGGTGCTCGACAACGCGGGCAAGCTCATCGGCATTGCCGCGGTGACACCCAAGATGGAGGGCGGCCAGTCGGTCGGCATGGAGATCCGGGGCGTCCGGCCAAACACCCTACTGACCAAGCTCGGTATCCAGAACAGCGACATCCTTGAAAGTGTCAACGGGCAGTCGTTGAGCAGTCCGGACGCGGCACTGGGCGCGTACTCGACACTGAGAACCGCGGACAAATTCACCTTGTCGGTCCGCCGCGACGGTCGAGCGATGATGGTGACCTATCGCATGCAGTAAGCAAGCGGCCGCGCAACTCACTCCGGGCGGCGAGGTGGCGCGCGCCACTCCTCCGGCATCGACCGAAGATGCAGGTCACGCTGTGGGAACGCGATCTCGATACCTGCTTCGCGGAACGCCTTGTCGATGCTCATGTGAAGCTCGTGCCGAATGAGAAACAACTGCTCTGCGTTGCGAATGAACGCGCGCAACTCGAACGAAAGAGAGCTGTCTCCGAAGCTGAGAAAAAGGACCTGTGGCGGTGGATCCCTCAGAACCCGCCTCGACCCACGAGCCACCTCGTACAGCACCTCAGTCACCCGATCCGTGTCCGATCCGTACGCGACGCCAACGGGTATGCTGAGCCGAAGTACCGCATCCGAGAGCGTCCAGTTGATCAGTCGCCCAGTGACGAACTCCTTGTTGGGAACGATGAGCTCTTTGCGATCGAACGCCGTGATCCAGGTCGCCCGGATTCGGATCTTTGAGACGGTGCCGTTCACTTCGCCCACGGTGACCAGGTCCCCGACGCGAATCGGCCGCTCGAACAAGATGATGAGCCCGGAGACGAAGTTCGCGAAGATCTCCTGCAGGCCAAAGCCTAGGCCCAGGCCGACCGCGGCGACCAACCACTGGATGCTCGACCAGCCGATTCCAATCGCATCGAACGCGACGGCC
>JAUXFZ010000219.1 GCA_030622585.1 Myxococcales bacterium | reverse complement strand
TGATCACTCCAGGTCTGACACAGTTCTGCACCTATCCAACGACTACGGTCTGCACCGAGGACAGTGACTGCACTGTCGCGCCGTGTACTGATCCCGTTCTCGTCGTCGACGTGCCCACCAGCATGGACTGCGATCCAGGCGGTGTGTGCGACGATCTCGGCAAGGCCGACGGCCCGACATCACAATGCGAGCTCAACGACTTCTGCGTCACGGGCGACCTCGACTTGCCTCTCGCCGAAGTCACACAGGCCTACACGGCGGAGGCCACCGGGGAGGTGCTCTTCGGCTGGGCCGATGAAGGGCTAACCAACAGCACATTCGACTCCATGACCGAGCTCTTTACGATCCCGAAGCCGAGCGCATCGGAGCCAATCGAGCAGGGTCTCAAGGTGGACGCCGGCCTCATTGTGTCAGTCGAGTGCGTCATGGGCGTTGACGAAGGAGACGACCCGGACGATTCGGAGAATACCCTAGTCGGCCTCACGCCGGACTCGGATCTCATCTCGTTCCCGATCGAGTAGCAACGAGAGACCTCGAGTAGCAACGTTGCAAAACCCGCGAGCTTCGGTTCGCGGGTTTTGCCGTTAACGGACCTGTGTCATCCTAGTTGGCCGTTAACGGACCTGATGTGTGTGCCTTGGTATGACAACTCACACTCCTGATTTAATCGCGCATTCCTCGCTGTGATCGGGTAAGAAGGACTACTCGTCATGCCCGTTGTTAAACTAACAGGTAGCGTCCTGTTGTACGCGCTGCTCCTCGTGGGATGCGGCTACAAACCTTCTCCATGCCCGCAAGCCACGGTCGACTTCCAGGAGATCCCGCCGGGGCTCAGCCACACGGACGTGTTCGTCGAGGTGAGCAATCCGAGCCCCGACAACGGGTTCCAGGTGGTCACCAAGCTCACGGCAGTCAGCGGTGTGTTCGCCGACCCCTTCGCGCGAGAAACCACGTACACGTGCGCGCACGACGTCTCGGGCCCAGTCGAGATTTGCGTCAACGCGACCTACACGGAGGGCGGAGACGCAGATCCAAACATCGGCGTGTCTCAGGAGTATCTTCGCACTCCGCACGTGCGTTTGATCATGCCCCTGGATTGCTCCGAGACGAAGTGTTCCATCGTCATGTGTCCTGAGGACAAGAACGAGTGCCCCGTCGTGTCCAGTCTCACGGTCGAACCGATGGTCTTGGCCGAGGGAGAGATGGCAACCATCGAAGTCGTCGCCGAAGACCCCGACGACAATCCCGGGGATCTGGTCACCACTCTCTCGGCGCGCCGCGGTACGATCGCCGACCCCAACGCTGCAACGACGACCTACACCTGCGACCCCAATTTCGGCGGCGCAATCGAGATTTGCGTCGTGGCGAGCGATGGGGATCTGAGCTGCGACGCCGAGCTCTGCACCAGCGTGCTGTGCCCCGGTGACCCGGGCGAAAACACCTGCCCGATCATCGAGTCCTTCTCGGCAAACCCCAATCCGATTCCCTCCGGTGAGGAGATGACGACCGTCCGCGTCGATGCAACGGATTTGGACGGATCCCCCGAGCCGTTGCGCACGAAGCTGACCTCGGACGGGGGCGCTTTCGAAGACCCCTTGGCCGCTGAAACAACCTTCAGGTGCGGTGAGCCCGGCGATGTCGAGATCTTCGTGGACGCAACCGACGGCGACCCAGAGTGTGACCAGCGCCGTAGCCTCACCGTGCGATGTCCAAGCGACGTCCGGCTCAATGTTTGCCCGATGCTGTTCGTCGTCAACGCCATTCCCCGGAACATTGCACCAGGGGAAACCACCACGAGCATCGAGACTCGTGCGCAGGACACCGACGGCTTACCTTTGCCCCTGGTGCTCACCTTGAACTCGCTCTGGGGCAGTTTCGAGAATACGGACAACATCCAGGAGCCGAACAACGTCGTCGCCCAGAACGCGACCTACGTCTGTGACCGCCCAGGTGAGGTCGAGGTCTGCGTCGACGCCTCAGACGGCGCATGCGTGAAGACGCTATGCGACAACGTCGTCTGCCCTCCGGACATCCCCACCCCTCCCTAAGCCCTGAGCGCGGCCCCTCAACTGCCGCTTACGGCCGGTACTTCTCGTCGATTTGAACCGCGACCTGCGGTAGTTGGGTGACCAGCTTCCGGTAGATGGGCCGCTTGGCCTTTTTGTCCGCGGCGCCTTTGATCGCCTCGTCGTAGTTTAGGCTCTCGTAGGAAGCCCGCGTCAGTTTGATATCACCGACGGTGTTCCCCTTGTAGGTGAACGATTGCTCGAGGCCATCTAGCTCCGCAAGGCGAGGGTACAAGAGCGACGCGGAATAGAACGTGGCGAACATCATGGCGTCGGTCACCTCCTGCGTTGTGGATCGACCGGTAACCGCCACGGCTTGTTCCAGCATGAACGTGATCTTGACGCCGGTGGGCGTTCCCTCGACGGCGTTCATCTGCATCAGCCCTATCACCTTGGCGACCAGCGCCTCGCTACCGGCTGGGGTGTCGGGCTGTGCCTCGCTCTCGGCCGAGCCTTCCGTCGCCGCTTCCGGCTCTGCCGCTGCCTCTGCCGCTGTCTCTGCCGCTGCCGCTGTCTCTGCCGCTGCGCCAGGCGCAGCGCTGTCGGAGGCGTCTTTGTTCCCTTGACAGCCGAGCACGATCAACGCCCCAGTCAACACCGCACCGATCCTCATGAAAATTTTCACTCTTCACCTCTTGCGTTTTGCAAACCTATTCTTCGTCGCCGGCGACCGTCTGATTGTAGACTAGACACCATGAAGTTGCACTGGATACGGAGTGCGTGGATTGGCTGCATCACCATCCTGGCGCTCGGCTGC
This sequence comes from Myxococcales bacterium, assembly GCA_030622585.1. GTDB lineage: Bacteria > Myxococcota_A > Polyangia > Polyangiales > Houyiibacteriaceae > SG8-38. The sequence goes on along the minus strand of JAUXFZ010000219.1, from coordinate 2,464 downwards.
GCCGCGGCGACGAATCGGCCGACGGTGCCACCGCCATCCGTGGTCGACGAGTCGAGCGTTCGACCGGGCGTCAACGCGCTGTACTTTCAGCCGGACGCGCTCGAAAAATACACCGCTGTTCTAGAAGGCGAGCATCGCGAAGTCGTTCAGCACCGCGACGAGATTATCGATGCGATCGGCCTTGTGGAGGGGATGGTCGTCGCCGACATCGGCGCGGGCACGGGCCTGTCCACCACCGAGATTGCCAGCCGCGTCGGGGGCGATGGCCTCGTGTTCGGCGTGGACATCGTGCCCGCGTTTCTCGATCGGATTCGGGAGCGTGCGAAAGCGGAGCTGCTCACCAACGTCACCGTCGTTCTAGGAGAAGAGCGGGTGACCGCGTTGGAGGACGCCTCCGTGGACCTCGCGTTCATGTGCGACACCTACCATCACATCGAGTACCCACAGACCTACATGCACTCGCTGTTCCGGACGTTGCGCCCGGGGGGCACTCTGGTGCTCATCGACTTCGAGCGCATCGAGGGTGAAGCCAGCCCCGCCATTCTCAGCCACGTCCGCGCAGGCAAACAAACGGTGATCGCTGAGGTTAGCCAGGCAGGGTTCGTGCTGGAGTCCGAGACCGAGTTGCTCGAGCACAACTACTATCTCCACTTTCGCCGTCCCTAAGAAAAGCCGCGCAATCGACGTCTTTTTGTCAGCCCCCCCTCGATCCCCTCTACTATTGAGAACATGCGATCGCTTAGGCGCTTGGCACCTTGCTTGGCTTTGAGTTTGTGCGCCTGGGCTGGCTCGGCCTCCGCACAGGACCTCGTGCCGCCCAAAGTGAGGACCTTGCCGGCCGTAACGGTTCCTCCTGGGGTCGAGGTGCCCGAAAGCCACGTCGTCCGCCTGCTGGTGCGGGTCGAGCCCGATGGGTCGGCAGTGGTCGAGCAGTGCGATGCGGACAGGCCTCTTTGTGACGTCATCGACAAGGCGATTGCCGATTCGGAATTCGTGCCAGCAACACGCGAAGGCACTCCTGTTCCATCCCGTGTTCAAGTCGATATGCGCCTCCTCGTCCCGTCCCCTGCGGAAGAGGCGCTCGGCTCCCCGGATACCGCAGTCGTCATCGAAACGATCGGGGAAGACGCGACCGAAGAGCTGGTCTTCTCGGCAACGGCACAAGTCGATTCACGGACGGAGCAGCCTGTCCGGCTCGAGCTCGAGGGTATTCGGAACATTCCCGGTACCCTCGGCGATCCGTTTCGTACGCTCCTGCTCATGCCCTGCGTCGTTCCCATCACGAACGGTCAGCCCTACGGCTACGTGTGCGGCGCACCCCCCGCGGGCACTGCATACCTCTACGACAACCTGCGTATCCCGTTGCTCTTTCACTCTGCGATTGGTCCGGCGACCATTCACCCGGCCATCGTTCGAGACGTCAAGCTCTACACCTCCGCCCCGCCGGCTCGCTACGGTCGTTTCACAGGGGGAGTGATGTCCGGTGACCCGCGCACGATTGCAAATGACCGAGTTCACGGCGAGGTCGAGCTTCGCACGATCGACGCATCGGGGATGCTCAACGTCCCGCTTCCCAAAGACGGATCCATGACGTTTTCGGGCCGCTACGGTTTCCCCAATCTCTTGCTCGGAGCTCTGAATGTAGACGCAACCGTCGACTACTGGGACTATCAATACAGCACGGACGTAGCGATGAGCTCGCGCTCGCGCTTCCAGGTGGTGGCGTTCGGGGGTCGCGACAACTCGGTCTTCGACGAAAGCAATGCGGCCCAACGCTTTGCGCTGGACCTTCAGTTCCATCGCATCGAGACGCGGTTCGTGGGCCGGCTAGACCGGTGGGAGCTAGTCGGGACGATGCTCTATGGCTACGACTTCTCCGATGTCGATGACGGCTCCGCGAACATTGCGAACGCTGGAGCGAGCATCCATCGCTTTGGGCCGAGGTTCTGGGCGACCTATGCGGCGCCTAAGGTTCATGTGCGGCTTGGAGGGGACGTGGCCGGCCTGTTCGGCCCGATTCGCTGTCAAGAAGATCCCTTCGCGGACATCTCGACCCCTTGCGATCCACGTCCGGATGGTTTCACAGCGCAGACTCGTCGTGTGATCGGTGGCGTGTACGCCGAAGCAACCCTGACACCGATCCGATGGTTGGATCTTTCACTCGGGCTTCGTGGCGACGTGTGGGGCACCTCCGGCGAACGAGACGCAGGGGTAAGCCCGCGCGCGCGAGCGACGTTTCACACGGCGGACTTTGCGGACGTGTTCGTGGGCTGGGGGTTTGGAACGATGCCCGCAACCTATTCGATTCCGATTCCAGGGCTTGGCGATGTGCCACTCGAGCCGGGCCTGCAACGCGCGAATCAAACCGAAGCCGGCGTGCGTTTCTTCCTTCCGCATGAGCTCACGCTCGAAGCACGTGGTTACATCAACCTGTACCGTGACATTCGATTCGTCGACGTCTTCA
>JAUXFZ010000072.1 GCA_030622585.1 Myxococcales bacterium | reverse complement strand
GTCCAAGCAGAAGTTGGGAGGCGCAGCGCCCTGCGGGTAGTCAGGCTCCTCGTCGTGCTTGGGGTCCATCTCGGATCGCGTGTGCTCACCGTCGTGACACCCAACGCAATCCGCGTTTGCACCGTCTACAGGCGAGCCCAGCTCCGGGTCATGACAGGACACGCAGTCGTTGCGGTACTTCGAGTGCGGCCCATTTTCGATCGGGAAGGCATTCTCGGGATGATTCCCACCCGTCGCGGGCGTCCATGCGGTGGTCGTGTGGCAGTTCTCGCAAGTGGTCGGGAAATCGGAGTGACCAGGAAACGGGCTGCCGTCGTAGTCGCTTTGATGGCAGCCGACGCAAAGGGTTGGGGTGCCCTGGTACACGGGCGGATCTCCGAGATGGCAAGAAGCGCAATCGAGTGTTTCGTGCGCGCCGTTCAAGGGCCAAGAGTGCATGAATGCAGCAGGCGCCCAAGCGTCGTTACTGTGGCAACTGCCGCAGGTGTCCGGAAAGCCTTCATGTGGCGGATTGAGGGCGTGCTGGACGTCGGTCACATGGCAGACGATGCAGTCCGAGCTGCGAACCTCCACGCGCGCATGGTCCTGCGTGCCGCCAGTGCACGCCGCAGCGAACAGCGCTCCGCCCAAGGCTCCGGTCGCCAGGAGCCGCCCCGTGAGTCGACCAAGAATCGGCATGAATTCCAACTAAAACGTAGCACGCAGAGCCAGTCACTGCGCGAATTCCCCGATTTGGCAGGGTTTTCCATATTGACCTGGCAGGGTTAGCCGGCTGGAGTATCGTATAAGCCATGCGGGTTATCAAGCGGCGCTGGCCCCTCGGGCTGCTGGCCGTCGGTGCGCTGGTCGCTCAGGTCGCGACCGCCGGCTGTACCGAAGCGAACGTGACGACCCATGAACCAGGGGTGGTGCGCCAGGAGAAGTGCATCAGCTGCCATGAGACGGAGCGAAAGTCCGCGGCCAACCCACCACACGAAAGCCTCCCGACGACTTGTCAGGATTGCCACTCCGAACGGCAGTGGGTTCCCGCCGACCTCGCCTTTGGGCACCCCTGGTCGCTTGAAGGCGCCCACGCGCAAGCTCTTTGCGCGAGTTGCCACCTGGGGGAGCCTCCTGTCTACGAAGGAACCCCGCGAGTATGCGTCGGCTGCCACCAAAGCGACTACGACGTCAGCCCGGCCCCAGGGCACGATGCGTTTCCGACGACGTGCCAAGACTGCCACTCGACCGGGCGGTGGGTCCCCGCACTCTCGACCCTCGATCATCGGTGGCCGCTCGAGGGCGCCCACGCACAGGCGTCTTGTCTGGGATGTCACGTTGGCGAGCCGCCCGTCTACCAAGGCACTCCGACTGACTGTGTCGGTTGCCACCAAGCCGACTACGACAATAGCTCATTTCCGGGACACGAAGCGTTCGCAACGACATGCGCCGACTGCCACACGAACGACAAATGGGTTCCCGCGCAGTTCGATCACAGCTGGCCGCTCGAGGGCGCCCATGGGCTAGCCACTTGCTCTAGTTGTCACGCCGGAGACCCGCCAGTGTACCAGGGCACGTCAACACTTTGCGTCGACTGCCACCAAAGCGACTACGACAACAGTCCTTTCCCGGGGCACTCGCAGTTCGCAATGACCTGCGAGGGATGCCACACGACCGCCGCGTGGACGCCCGCGACGGGCGGGAACCATCCCGAGAATGCCTTCCCGATCGAATCTGGAGCGCACTCGAAATACCGCAACGACTGCGTATCTTGCCACGACTCGACACTTGGATCGCCGGTGGGCGGCGCGGACACCGATTGCGTCGGTTGCCACGACGGCGACCACTCGCGAGCCAAGATGGACGCAAAGCACAGTGAAGAGCGCGACTACCCGACCGGCGCGGCGCCCCCTAATTTCTGCTTGGACTGTCACGCCGACGGTCGCGACTAGCAACCGCGCGGCGTCACACGCTCAGAACGCCTTGCCGTCCTGCACCCCGAAGCGTTTCAAGATTTTTGCGAGGGGGCAGAACCCGGTGAACGACGCCTGAAGCATGTTCACACCCACGAATAGCGGGAGGGCTAGCCAAGCGAGGTGGTGAGCGTAGGCGAGCACGACACCCGCGGTGACCATGATTCCCGCGACTCGAAAGACCAATGTATCGACGTTCATGTTGGTATTCCTTTCCTTAGTTCATTCTCAGAACGAATAGCGAAGCCTCGCGTACACGTTCGTGTTTTCTTTGAGCTGGCCGAAGAATGTGTAGTCGTGGCGTCCGAACATCAGGTTCGCGCCAACGACAATCACCAGGGGCTCGATGATCTTGTAGGTGATACGCGGACGGATGTACGTGTCGAGCTCGTCGGGCGAAAAGAAGGTGAAGAGCGAGAGCTCGAGGTTGTCCATGACGAGGAACTGCGTCAGGCGTAGCGTCAGAAGGTGACGGAACTCGTGCTGCTCGTAGGCCGGCCAAAGCGAGTTTTGGACCAACTCGTCGTGCTGAAACGTGTACTCGAGGTAGTACTGCAAGCCCATCTGGAACTTCGGAAAGAGCTCGCGCTCGTATCCAACTAGACCGCGGAACTGCGAGTTTGGGATCGTGGGGTCGGTGCCCAGACGGTCTTCGAACGAGTCGTAGAGGGAGGCCTCGGCGTTGATCAGGCCGCCGCCTAGCGGCGCGCGGACGCTGGCCCCATAGGCTCCGAGCCGCGCATAGGTGAGTTCAGGAGGGGCGGCCGGATCGGGAAGGCCGGTGAGCGCGAGGGGCTGCGGCCAGTACCCGACATAGCCGTACGCCGCGAGCTCCACGGGGCCTGCGCTGCCGTAGAGGCGCCCGTGGAGGGTCCCGTTGCGAAGGCGCTTGTCCGGAAACAGGGGTTGAATCGGGCTGAATGGGGAGCGGTCGCCCTGAATTTCGCCGGTCAGCGGATTGAAGAACGAAAGGCGCTCGCCGTCGATGAAGCGGTCCGGCTCGAAGATTGGAGTCCAGATCAGATCGAGACCGACCTTCTTCATCATGAAGGTCGTCTGCACCGAGTTGGACGGCGCTTTGAGGTACTCGTCGGCGCGCCCGATGAAGAAAGAGTTGAAGTCCTTCGGAAAGAGGTCGTTCAGGAAGACAAAATCGCCGGTCCCCCACGTGAGGATTTGGCGACCGAACCGCATGCTGAACCAACTGCCGCCACGCACGAAGATCGACGCATCTCGAATGTCGAACCAGACCCGGCCGTCGACGCCGTCAGCATAGATATCGCCACGGAAGCGCGCGCTGGCGATTTCGTGGGTAGCATCGAGGTTGAGGCGAAAGCGAGCCTCGGCCGCCGCAAATTCGCTGGCGCTGGCGCTACTGCGAACGACGCGAGGCGCGACGAGTCCTTCCACGAAGCCGCCGATCTGGAAGCCCCAGGCTTTTCCGCTCGAGCCGTCGCCTTCTTCTTCCTCCCATTCGTCAAACTCACCCCAATCATCGTCGCCCGCGTCGGGAGCGGCGTCGGAGGCGGTAGATGGGCCTGCGTCGGAATCGCCGGCGCCCTCCTCTGCGGTAGGGGCCGCGTTGGCCTCCTCGGCCTGGGCAAAAGCGCCCGAAGCAAAGGCGAGAGCTGCGAACACGAGCGCCGCGACGGCCAGGCACCTCAATGAGCCAGCACCCTTAGGGCATCGCTTCGTGCCGCACGAGCTCGGTGTCATCGCAGCCACTTCTGAGGCGGGTTGCGAAGCGAGGTCTCGACGAAGATGTCGTCCGGGATCCCGAGGTCGTAGCGAACGTGGCTCACGTCGCTCAGCGTGTAACCACCGGACTCGAGGTCGCTCACCTTGAGACGAGTAATGGTCGGAACACCCTCGACGGTGTCGACCTTGACGGTTTCGATGAGACGGTAGGCCTTACCCTGCGCATTCACGTACTCGATCTTGCTGGGTAAGAAGGTCTTCTTGTTGATGCGCAATGTGTAGTGCGCGAACTCTACGCCCTTGCTGCTCTTCGGCGTGCTCTTGACGACGTACTCGGTGTCGGTCGTCTCTAGCAGCTCGTGCTTGTCCTCGTCGGGCTGCCGGCCGGAGATGTCCTCGTAGAAGAAATGCGTCCCAACGAAGCTCGTGCGCTCATCGCTTGCGGCGATTCGCTTCACCAGGTCGAGGCCCGGCAGGTACAGCCATCGGTCGTCGTCCTTGTTAGCGTGCTTTTTCACCAAGAATGCAGTGTTCCGGACGTCGGCCGGCTGCTCGAAGACGACGAGATAGTTCTGATCGCCGCCATCCTTCTTGTCGCGCCGAAGAACCGCGAACTGCCGTCGCTGCGAGCGCCCCTTCCCGTCGACGATTTTCATCCGAACGAGCGCGCTCCCATCCTTCGCCGCGTAGTACTGCGCGATGTTGGTGCGACTCACGATCTCGCTCGCGTCCTTCAGGTCCGCCGCCTCGGCGGCCATCGTGGGCGTGGAAAGAAGAGTCGCGACGGCTACAGCCGCCAACCAGGTCTTGGTAAGGGTTCTCATGTCGTTTGCTCCTTGTTGGTCGCGAGCGGCGCGGAGGGGTCCTCCACGCTCGCACGCGCCGTCTCCTCCTTGGGGGAGAGCCAGTTCTGGATTTGCATCATGATCGACGGCAGCAGCATCACCGTGACGATGCTCGACACGGCCATGATGGCGGCCATCAAGAAGCCCACGGTGTTGTAGGGAACCAGCGGCGCCGCGAGCAAAGGGAGGAAACCGATCGCGATGACGATCGCGTTGCGTGCGATCGCCCTGCCCGGCTCTTGGAACATGAGCGCCATGGTCTCAGTCCAGTCGCCGGTCTCGCGTCGAATGGACCGGGCGCGCTCGAGGAAGTGAATCGCGAAGTCGACGGACAAGCCGAGCGTCAGCGACGACAGCACGGCTACGGGCATGTCGTAGTCCTTGCCCGCGAGACCGATCAACCCGTAGGTGAACATGATCGTGATCGTGAGCGGTATCATCGCCAGCACGCCGTATACCGGCGAGCGGAACAAGATCATCATCATGAGGAACACGATGACGAACGCGCCCATCAAGCTCTCGAGCATCCCGCCCACCATCTCGTCCTGCCAAACGGTGTTCAGATAGGTGAGACCAGCCCACTCGGCGCGTAGGCCCTCGGGCGGTGGGTTGGCAGCAAGGAACACGTCGAGGTCTGCCTTTACCGACATCATGTCCTGGTTGTCGCCGCTCTTGAGCTGCATCCAGACGGCGCTCTCGCGGTAATCGGGGCTCACCAAGTGCCAGAGGTCGTTCGGGCGGTGAGACGATTGGAACTGCAGGAGCGTCTGCGCTACTCCCTCGGTGCTGTCCGGTATCCGGTAATCCTGCTCTTCGCCGCTGATCAGCTCGCGATAGACCGTCTTCACGACGTCGGCGATTGAGCTGGTCTTGCCGACGAGCGGAAGCGCTTCAGCTTCACGCTGAAGTCGTTCGATGTAGGCCAGGTGCTCCGGGTTCTGGAACGTCTTACTCGCTGTCTGCGCCTCTTCGAGCGCCGTCTGAACGCGCTGCCACTGCTCGGACTCTTCACCTGTCGTGTCGAACGCGAGATCCGAGACCGCTTCGATCAGCGCATCGGAGACGTTGCTTGCTTCTTGCTGACTCTCGGTCTCGGCGTCGGCCTTGAGGCTGCTCCACTGGGCACGCACCGCGTCGCTTGCGCCTTCGACGGCCTCGTCACCGGAAGCCACGATTTCTGGTTCCGAATCGCTGTCCTGTTTCATGACGAGGAAAGCGGTGTACGTGCCGGCGAGCTCCCGGTTGAGCACGGTGTCGGCCACGCGAATGTCGTGGGAAGGCTTGAACCAGCGAACGGGATTGTCGTTGATGTTGATCTTCGAGATGCCGTATCCGCTGATCGCGATCGCCACGGCCGTCGCGACTAAGATCGGCTTGGCGAAGCGCAAGCTCTTGGCCCCTGTCGCCGCAACCACACGGCCGAGGAGACCGCCGTCGCTCGCATCGCGCTTCTTCGAGAGCAGCGTCGCCAATCGCTTTTCGGGCAACGCAACGATGTACGCGGGGACGAAGAGAATCGTCAGGACGAAAGCCAGGCCGATCCCGAGCGCGACGAACGCGCCGAATACACGGACCGGGGGAATCGGAGTCAACATCAGCGAAAGGAAACCGGCGGCGGACGTCAACGAGGTGTAGAGCATGGGCGCAAAGAGGTCCCCCACGACCTCCTTGATGGCCGCCTTGCGATTGGGGTGCTTCGGATAGATGTCGACGAACTCCGACAAGAGATGCACCGAGTCCACGACGGCTATAGGCATCAGGAATATCGGAATCATCGAGCTCATGATGTGCACGGTGAAACCGCTCCCGATCAAGGCGCCCATCGTGATCGTGACCGTCGTCATCGCGACGATCATCGGAGACAACACCAAGGCGAACGATCGGAAGAACCACCACATCAACAGAAGGATCACTAGCGCAGCAAGCGGGGCAGAGATCGCCATCTGCTTGAACATCTCGACACCGAATGTGTCTTCGGCGACGGGAAGTCCGGTGATGTAGAACTCGTCCGCGCTGGCGTCGAAGCTGTCGACAATCGTGCGAATCTCCGCGGAGATCCGATGGCTCTGATCTTTGCTTTCGATCGGAACGTAGAGGGCGACACTCTCGCCGTCCTCAGACACCACCGTGCCGCGCAGCATCGGTAGCCGAAGGGCGGCCTCCTTGATGGCGATCGCCTCCTCCGGAGTCTCGGGCGGTTCCTCCATCAACCACTCGAAGCGGATGGTCCCGGGGCCTGCTTGCTCGATGTTGTCCATCGTGGAGGGCCCAAGAACGTCACGCGCGATCACACCGTCAATGGACTTGAGCCGCTCATTGAGCTCATGAATGCGGGCAAGCGATTCGGGGTTGAATACCCCCTCGGGCTCGGCTTCATTCACGACGCCCACGACGATCAGGTCGTGAAGGGAGAACTCCTCCTTGGTCTCGTTGTGAAAGATCCGGTCCGGATCGTTCTCGGAGAGCATGTTCTCGGGGTCTGTATCGACCTGAATTCCCGGAATCGCCGAGCCAAAACCGATGGTCAGGACAGCGAGACCGATGAAGACCAGGCGCGCATGCTGCAGGGGAAAATCGAGAATCTTTCGTTTCATGCAATCAACTCCGTTTGAACTTGGATTCAACTGTATGACCACATAATCATATAGTCAAGTAGTGATTTTTCTAGAAACGGCGCTATATAGAGGAAGCCATGGGCAAAACCGCACTCAACCGAGGAAACATGGAGTCTGTCGCCACACGGTTCCGCATCCTGGGTGTCCCCCTACGGCTGCAGATACTGAATGAGCTGGCGGACCAAGAGCGCACGGTCGGCGCCCTGGTGGAAGCCACTGGCAGCACGCAGCCCAACGTCTCGAAGCACTTGGCCACCCTGCTCGCACATCGCTTGGTCAAGCGAGAGAAGCGCGGGAACTCGGCGTACTACTCGGTCGCGGACCCGGCCGTCTTCGAGCTCTGCGAGATCGTGTGCGGCAACATCGAACGCGCGCTCGAAGAAGAACGCCGCACGTTTGGCGGCTAGGCAGAAGAAGAGTGCCCCGGTAACTGGGAGCTGTCTCCTTTTCTCTACTCGAGGAGGGCGAGGGGTTTGTTGGCTTGTTGAAGGACGGGCAGGACTCGGGGGTCTTTCTCCAAGGCGGTCCAGAGCGATTGAGCGCGCGTTCGGTACTCGTCTTGGGTGAGACGCCCTCTGAGGAGCTCGGTGCGTAGGAAGACGAATGTGGTTTGAACTACGTCGTGAAGGCAGTAGTCGCGGATCTCGGCGTAGCGGCCGTGTTCGTACATGCCCTGCACTTTCGATCCATCGACGTCCATCTTGCCCGGCATGCCGACGAGCTGGGCAAGCGCGGTGAGGCTCGGCATTCGGCTGGCGCCGTAGTCGGTCAGCACGTCGGCCAGATCCATGTGCCCCTCGTCGCTGAAGCGGTAGCGATAGTCGGGGCCCCCGCTGCGGCCGGCGTAATAGGCGGGAAACTGCACACCGTGTTTGAGCATGCGGTTGGCCAGCACCGGCAGATCGAAACGCCGCCCGTTGAAGGTGACCATCGTCGGGTGTCGCTCCCCGATGAAGTCGGCGAACTCTTGCAAGACCTTGGACTCGTCGGGCGGAGCATCTTCCTCGCCGCCAAAGGCGCCGAGCTTGAGCAGCTCGTGATCATGATCGAGCCACAGCACCCCGAGCGCGACCACCTGGTGAAAGGGCGCCGGCGGGAAACCACCGATTGCCGCGTCCCATGCGAGATCAGGGTCAGGAACGGTTTCGATGTCGAGGACGAGAAAAGATCGGGCCACGGGCCGAAACTAGCTGAAAAACGGCGAAAGATCCCCCGTGTTAAGACTCGCGTAAGGTTCGAGTCCTTTACTTCATGAGGAGGCAGACCCTCCTAGAAAGGAATCCTCATGAAGTTCATCAACAAAGGAACGATCCTCGCTGCCCTCTTGGGTGGCATCACCGCCATAGTCCTCGCGGTCGGCGGAGTCGCGCTTGCCCACGGCGGCCCGCAGGGAGGCCATCACGGCAGGGGAGGCCTCTGGTCGCCTGAAAGAATGGAAGAGCACCTCACGGAAATGACCCAACGGCTCGAGCTCAACGCTGAACAGGAAGCAAACATCCGCGCGATCATGGAGCAGAGCATGACACAGGGTCAGGAAATCAAGGAGATGTCCTGGGGCAAAGAGAAGTTCATCGCCATGAAGGACCTTCGTTTCGCGACTGAGGATCAAATCTATGCGAACCTGACCTGCGCGCAGCGCGAGGAGCTTCGATTGATGAAG
>JAUXFZ010000170.1 GCA_030622585.1 Myxococcales bacterium | reverse complement strand
TTCGCTTCGTACACGAGCAGCTCGAAGCGAACGAGATTGTCGAGGAACTCCTTGCGTCGCTCTGGGCTTTCGAAGCGCGCTCGGAGATAGGGCGACTGCGACGCGAGACGGTCGGCGAGCTCGCCCACGGTGATCGTCCGATCTCCTACCTGCGCGAGCACCTCGTTGGCTTGCGCCTCGGTAAGCCCGTGCTGTGGCCACTCATCTTCGACGGCCGGCGTTTCGTCGGCCTTCTTGGAACAACTCGCGGAGGCGACCGCGAGCACGATGATGACGGCGCGTTTCGAGAACATCGTCAGCCGGTTAGCATATACCGTATGGGCGGCAACGAGGCCAAAGATCAGGCTGACTCTCGGTCGGCGAGGACCTCTCGAACCTTATCGGTCAGATCGTCCAGCTCGAAGGGCTTGTCGAGGAACCCGTCGGCTCCGTACAGTGGTGACGTCATCTCGTTGAGACGCTCGCCGATGCCGGTCAACATGATGACTCCCGTACCGCCGAGCGAGTCATCTTCGCGGATCGCGCGGCATACCTCCCAGCCGCTCATGCCGGGCATCATGACGTCGAGCACGACGAGGGTGGGTTTTTCGCGCCGGGCCAGGCGAAGCGCCTCCTCGCCGTCCGAAGCTTCCACGATCTCGGCAGGGAGCGAGCTCAAGTGGCGCGCAACCAGGGCCAATATCTCCAAGTCATCGTCCGCGACCAGGATTTTCGTTGCGGCGTCGGTCGTCATCGTTTCATTGCTCCTGGGTTCAGCAGCTCGGGTCGCATCCTCGTTCTGTTGAGTTGCGTTGTCAATGGACACGGTGGTCGAGGTCGATCAGTCCGACTCCGGCGCCCAATGTCCAGCCCTCGAGCCCGTTAACCACGCGCAATTTCACGAAATCCCGATCACGGTCGACGATTTCTCCCCGGTCGCCCCCCCGCGCTTCTCCCCGCACCTGAGCCCGAGGGTCGGGTCCTTCGCGGAGGATGACGTGATCGTCGAGTGCGACGGCGCGCGGTCCGTCTCGAAGCACCCCCGCCTTGGCGCCGAGTCCGAGGGCACAGAACAGAAGCACGACGGCCGACGAGACCAGCAGCGCGTAGAGCCCGCCGCTCCGCCGGCGGCCGACCGAGACCCACCCAAGCGCCACGAAGAACAGCAGGTTCGCTACCAGGAGGGCGACGGCGAGCGCGTCCTCTGACAAAGCCCCATAGACGGCGTCGCTGATCGAGCGGCTCCGCTGGATCGTCGCCTCGCCCTCGTTTTCGGCTCGCTGCTCCTCTAGGGCCCTTTCGGCATCACGGAGGTTTTCCGAAGCTTTGCGGTCGCGCGGGCGCAGCGTGAGCGCTCTCTCGTAGTTGAGGATGGCGCGCGGATAGTCGCCGGACTGCGCGAACGAGGTCGCCAAGTTGAAGTAGACGTCGGGGTCGTGGATACCCGCTTCGGTGAGCTTGCTGTAGTTGGAGATCGCCGCCGAGTAGTCGCCTCGTGAGCCAGCGATGTTCGCGGCTTCGAAGATTCCGGTCAGCGACGAAGACGAACCACGGGAAGCGTCCTCCGGCTGCTGCGCGGAAGCACCGACGGGTGCGGCGAGGAGCAATAGGGTGACGCACCACGCGCGGATCACGCTGCCCCCGTCGAACGCTGGATCCGTTCGATGATCGCGGCAGTCCGTTGGCGACATCGCTCCATCTCGTCCTTGCTCACGCCGGACGCGGCGAAGCGCGCGAAGTCGGCGCCCTCGAGCTCGTTGATCACCCGTTGCGCCAAATCGTCGTCGAAGCCCTCGGTAATGAGCCGGGTGCGGAGCGCGGCGTGGGACAGCCCCCCGACGGGTTCTTCGAGCCGAGAGTCGAGGGCGTGTGTGATCGACGCGACGATACGGTCGTAGAACGACCTCGGGTCGTTGGCCTGTAGCGCATCCTCCGCGCGGCGGACCAGCTGACGCTGAACGGCTCCGGCAGTCGCGCTACGTTCTTCACGCCGCCGCACGACGCGGGCGCCCAGCATGACGACGATCAGCAGCATCGGCGGGAACGCCAGCAGCCAGGCGAACCAACCCCGTTCACGCAAGGGCATGTCGCCTCGATTCAGAGCGCTGTACATGCGGATCGGGCCGAATGTCGCAGGGGGAAGCGCCGGCTCGGCGTCGCGCGGTTCGATCGTGGGTTGCGAGTGTCTCGCGGCGCCGACTGAAGTGAACGTGAGCGCCGTGGTGCTCGCAGTTCCGTACGCATCGGCGTCGGGATCGAAGAAGTGCAACTCGATCGGCGGCACCACGTGCTCGCCCGGGGCTTCGGCGATCAAGATCCACTCCCATGAGCGCGTACCCGAGAGCTTGCCGTCTTGGAAGTGTTGTTGATCCCGGATGGCAGGTTGCAGCGTCCGGACGCCGACGATGGGCGGCAAGTGGATGCGAAGATCTTGCACGTTGCCTCGTCCCCTTGCGTCGACTCGTAGAGTTACCGCGTCTCCCGTGTCGGCGGTAGTCCGGTCGAGCCATGCCTTGATGGCGTACAGCCCCACCACGGCGTTGGACGGGCCGGGTTGCGGCAGGGGTTTGACGTTGACGGCGACCGGGACTCCGACACGCTGAACGCGCTCTGGCGCGTCGAAAAGACTCCCCCCACCGACGTCGAACGTGACCTTCGGGGGGCCCACGGTGAGATCGCCCGTGCGTTGCGGGAACGCTGCGGAACGTTGAAGCACATAGGCGCGGTAGTGCGCGCCCATCACGGGAATGGTCTGGGACTGGAGGCTGGTGATCGGGTCGTCGTACACCCAGAACCCGTCCATTGAAGGCTTGCCCGGAATCACCGACTGCGGCGAGAGACGAAGACGCGTGTACAGGTACACCGTGACGTTGACTTGTTGTCCGATGTAGACCTCGTCGGAGTCGACGACCGTCCGCAGGAAGGCTCGCTCGTCGTAGCGAGCGCCCGACAGGTCTGACTCCGTCGCAACGCCGGCTACGGCCGCCGGGTCGGACCCAGGTTGCGGATCTCCCGCCCCCGGTTGAACCACAAGAGTCAGCGGTGTGCTGCGGTACACCTTCCCGTCGACCTTGGCCACTGCCGGAGCGAACTCATAGGTGCCCGCCGCGGTGGCGTGCAGGACGAAGACGTGGGCGAGGCTGCTTTCCTTTTGGACGCCAGACCCGAAACCAAAACTGAACTGGATTGGACGGACGGTTTGGTGCGAGATGATCTCGAGCTCCGGGTACTTCTTGAGGTCGGCGAGCTCGAGGTTTTGGATACTCCCCCCACGCGCTCGTACGCGGACCTCCAGTCGCGCCGTGTCGCCAACCGCGATCTCGACGGGCGTCACGTGCAGGGTCACCGTCACCTCCGGCTCGGCCGCCGCCGCTGCACCCCAAGGCAGGGCGAGCATCGCGAGAAGCGTTAGCGTGAAGAGTCGGGTCACCAATCCTTCTCCGGTGGAGGCCGTCCGGCGTTCCGGCGACGGGCGCGCTGCAGCGGCAGATTCTCTTCATTCTGTTCTAGGGCGTCGAGAAAGCGCTGGACGTCATCTCGTGGAATCGGCTCCTGTTGCTGCTCCTCCGGCTGACTCTCGTTCTGTTCCTGCTTCTGTTCCTGCTTCTGGTCCTGCGCCTCGTCCCCCGGCTCGTTCTCGCCCTCGTCCCCCGGCTCGTTCTCGCCCTCGTCCCCCGACTCCTGTTCTTGTTCTTGCTCTTCCTGCTTCTGCTCTTCCTCTCGGATACGCTTCATCGCGTACTCGAGGTTCCACGCGGCGCTCCGATCGCCGGGCCTCAGACGAAGAGCTCGCTTGAAGGTGTCCGCCGCCTCTCGGAAATGAGCGGAGGCTTGCTCGTAGTCCTCCTGTTGAGAGATCGCGTCTCCTTGTCGCGCGGACGCGACGCCGAGGTCGTAGTAGGCGTCCGCCCGCGTGTTCGGGGAGGCAGCGGGGTCGGCCGCCGCGAGGAACGCGTCCTTCGCCTGTTCGCCGAGGTCCTGTGCGAGGAGGGCGAGGCCGCGGTTGAGTTGGACGGCGCGTGCCTCGGGCAGTTCTCGTGCCGCTTCGTCGTAGGCTTCGAGCGCTGCGCCGAACTGCTCCTGGGCCATCAGTGCGTTGCCCTTCTTCGCGTTGGAGTTCTCCCCTCGAAGCGGGCTCCACGCCGACGCGTTCGCCGGTAGGATGAGGGCGGCCACGCAGCACAGGCACCCTGCGAAGAGCTTCATACTTCCCTCCGTCGCCGGCGCACGATCCAAGCCTCGGGCAGTAGCGCTTCGAGGACGATCAAGAGAAACCCCGGTAGGAGCGCCAGAGCGAATCGGTTTTCGTGTACGGTGACACGCCTCGCCTTTCTCTCCGACGCCTGGAGCTTGGCTAGCTCGGACCGAATCTCGGTCATCCCGACCGTGCCTTCCTCGGCTCTGACGTACCTCCCTCCCGTGATCGACGCGATCTCCTGGAGGGTGTCTTCGTTCTCGGAGCTGAGCGAGGTCATGACTAAGCGGCCGTCCGCATCTTTTACGTGGCCGGTGAGCGTGCCGTCGGCAGTGTAGCTTGGAATAGGCTCTCCGCTTCCTGAGCCGATACCCACCGCGTAGACCTTGATTCCCGCTGCTTTCAACTCTTGCGCCGCCACGATCGGATCGCCTTCGTGGTCTTCGCCATCGGTCAGCAGGATCACCACCTTGGAGCGCCGTTCGACGCCGTCTTCATCGCCGCGGCCTTCATTGGAGCTCTCGATGAGTCGCTTGGAGGCGATCAGCGCTTTGCCGATTGCCGTGCCACCCACGGGCATGTCCATGGGGCCGAGGTCGCGCAAAAACAGACGCACCGCCGAATAGTCGACGGTCATGGGGAAAGCCATGGCGTCTCCCGCGAACGCCACGAGACCGACGCGGTCGCCGTCTAGGTCGCTCAGGAGGCGCTCGAGCTCGCCCTTGGCGCGCTTGATTCGACTTGGGTGGACGTCCCGGGCGAGCATGCTCTTGGAAAAATCGAGCGCGATCACGATGTCGATGCCGCGCTTGCGGAGCACGCGAGTGCGGCTGCCGTACTGTGGTCCGGCGAATGCCACGATCACGAGTGCCGCTCCAACGACCATCAACGTCGCTCTCGTGACGCGCCACCATTTCGCCTGGCCCACGATCAAGGGCTCGACGGTGGTGCTCTTGCCGAACATTGCCGTCGCGCGTCGCCGTCGCGCGGCGTTCCACCAGAGCGCACCGACGGCCGCCGGGACCAAGCCGAGGAGCCAAAGTGCCTGAGGGTTCGCCCAACTCACGGCCACCTCCTCAGCCACAACAGGACTAGCAGTTCGATGAACAAGAAGATCAACGCGGGGCCGACGAACGCGGGAAAGAGCTCGGTGTACATGCGCCCGGCGTCCTCGATGTCGGTCTTCTCGAGCGCGTCGAGGATCTGATGGAAGCTTTCTTCGAGAGCGGCACGGTCACTCACCAGGAAGAACTCACCGCCCGTCTTGTCGGCCATCTGTTCGAGCAGCTCCGGATTGACGGGGTAGTTCGCGGTGCCGAAGATCGCGCGGCCGAATAGGCCGGTCCCCTGTTGAACGGGCGCGGTGTCGGAGACGCCCATCAAGATGGGGTAAATCTTCACCTCCATCGCGCTCGCGAGGTCTGCGGCTTGTGACGGAGACACGTTGCCTGCGTTCGACTCTCCGTCGGTCAGGAGAATCATCACCTTGCTCTTGGCACGGGAGCGCTTGAGGCGGTTGAGGCTGACACCGACCGCGTTTCCGATCGCGGTGCCGCGCCCGTCGATTTGATCGAGCTGTAGACCTCGAAGGGCCGTCCGCAAGGCTTCTCGATCGGTCGTGAGAGGGAGTAGGGTGTACGCGTCGCGACCAAACACCACCGCACCGATGCGGTCGTTCGGGCGGCGATGGATGAAGTTGCGGACGACGGCCTTCGTCGCTTTGAAGCGCGTCGGCCGGATGTCTGCGGCTGCCATCGAGCCCGACATGTCGAGCGTGAGGATGATCTCGATGCCACTCACTTCTGCGGTGTCTCGCGCGTGAATGCTTTGAGGTCCCGCCAGCCCCACGACGA
>JAUXFZ010000313.1 GCA_030622585.1 Myxococcales bacterium | reverse complement strand
GTTGGGCGATCGATTCACCTCGTCACGCGTTTCGGCACTCTGCTTCGCGACCATGGTGGTTTCGTACCTATGGTTCGGCCTGACCGAGCCCGTGCCGTCGATGCCCTGGGTCCTCTACGTCAATGTGCTGGTCAGCTGCGCCGCGGTTTTCGGCCTCCGTGGGGTTTACTTCGCTCTTTTCGAAGAGGGGTCCGTCCCCATCGAGACCACCGGCACCGCCGTCGGCTTGGTCTCGGTCATCGGCTACACGCCCGACGTCTTCGTCGCGCTCGTGGGGGGTTGGCTGCTGGACCGATCTCCGGGCGTCACGGGGCACCAACACTTCTTCTTGTTTCTCTGCGCGTTTGCCGTGATTGGCTTGGTGGCGAGCCTGCGATTCCGAAGCGCCTAGTCGTCATTCCCTTGACGCGTGTCCCTAAGTCGTCGTTCGGCCGTGCGTCGTTGACGGTCAGCCTCTTCATGGAGCTGCATGGCTCCCTTGAGGTTCGCGATGAGCTCGGCTTGGTCTCGAAGGCTTTCGTTCAAGTGATTGGTCACGACGTCGACGCTCACGACCGCGATACCGCAGAAGACCGCGAAGATCGTCGCCACGCGGATCCAGTTCGTGAAGCCAGTGGGGTCGTAGAAGGTCGTCGTCTCGACCACTATGAGGCCGCTCGCCAACACCGCGCCCACGGCGAGCAACGTGAGGAGATTCAGGACGAGAACGATCAACGTGACTCTGCGCCGAAAGAGCACCGCCGCGAGCACGCTCTCAGATGCCAAGATCAAAACCGGGGCGGCGAGGTAGCCGGCCATGAGCAGCATGAAGACGCCCACCACGTACAGCAGGGTGAGGAAGGCGAGGGCTCGGAACCGGTAAGGCAGGCGCTTGGCAAAGAAGAGGATGACGAACCCGCCGTACAGAGCGATCGTCCCGCCAGCGATCCGCCATGCCTCGAGGTTGATCGCATCGAGCAGCGTTCGAACGAACGCGACGCCGCCCACCACGACGGCCACGAGCAAGGAGGAATGGAGCACTTGCTGACGAACGCTTCTCGCTTCGCGAATGACGTCTCTTTTCGGTGAGGTCGCGTCCTGTGCCACAGCGAGGAATTGTAACCCGTGGGCAGATGCAGCTCCAGGCTGCACGGGGGCCAGTAGCGCCGACCTGCCCGCGGGCCTATATTTGGAGCAGTTTTAGCCCCCGAGCCCCCCATGAACATGAAATCCATGCGTCCTATCGCCGCTGTCCGTGCCATTCGCGAGCTGTTCGCGAACCCGGACGAGACGCAGTACGTCTTCGAGATCATCGAGGCGCTCCAAGGGCCGTCGCTGGTTCGGCTACGAGCTCGGTTCCGGAAGACGGAGCAAGGCCGCCAGTTGCTTGCCGAGCAACCCGACCTCGTCCCGCTGCTCAAGGACCGTGAGAGCCTCCGCGCGCTTCCCGAGGGTAGCCTTGGGCGGGCGTACCTCGCGTTCGTGGAGAGCGAGGGCATCACTGCCGACGGCTTGGTGAGTGCTTCGACGATCGAGCACCGGGGGGACGAGAACGCCGAGCTTCGGTGGATCAAGGACTGGCTGCGAGACACTCATGACCTCTGGCATACCGTGCTGGGCTACCAAGGTGACCTGGTCGGGGAGGCGGCGCTGCTGGCCTTCAGCCATCACGAGACTCGGAACATTGGCGTTGGGATGATCGCGACGGTCGCTTGGTTCAAGCTCGGCCGCGTCACCGACCCGCGCGTTCACGCCCGCCGCGCGATCTTCGACGGCCGTAGGCGCGCAAAGCAAACGGCGTGGTTCGTCGGGCTGCCCTGGCATCAATGGCTCGCGCGCCCCGTCGAAGACGTTCGTCGTGAGCTTGGCGTCGACAGCCTCGTCGACTACCAGCCAGTGCGCTCCCACGAAGTCGACATGAGCTTGGTGGCTTAGGCCGCGCGCATTCGTCAGGACTTGCGCAGCACGGCGACTAAGAATCCGCCGAAGTATCGGAGCGGAGAGTGGCTCGCGATGAGCTCGGCCCGGTGTAGGCCGCGCGCTATCCACGGGACCCGGTGGACCGCCGCGAAAGGCGTCAGAACGCGAATGCCGTGGTAGTCGACTAGCTCTAGATTCGAGGGCAACAGCTTGGGGATGTCACGAGGCGAGTCCCATCGGGTGGAGATGTCCGCCTCCGTGCGCTCGTCTCCAATCGGTTGGGGGCCGGCGGCCTTCTTTGCGAGGTAGCGAAGGCTCCAGGGGTTGTAGAACTCGAGCAAGAGATGCCCACCCGGCCGCGTTACGCGCGCAGCCTCTCGCAGCGCAGCACCGATATCGGGGACGTGCGCGAGCACCTTGAAACTATAGGTGAGGTCGAACCGATCGTCTTCGAAGGGCAGATCGCACACGCTTCCGATACGAACGTCCAGCCCACGTTTCTTGGCGTGTTGCGCCATTCCCTCGGACAAGTCGATCCCGACCGCCTCGCGCGCGACGCTCGCGATGCGTTCGAGGATCAAGCCGGTGCCGCACCCGAGCTCGAGCACCCGGGCGTCTCGAGCGTAGGGCGTCGTGACCTGAACCTCGAGGTCGTCGATCATCCGATGATAGCCATGGCCGCGCCCCCGTTCGTAGGAGTCGCTGAAGTCGTCGTAGTAACGCCGGGCCTTCTGTTCGGACGCGTCACCCATGGATTTCCTCGTAGAGCAGCTCGTACGCCGCAGCGACTTCTTGCGGCGAGAACCTCGTGACCGCTAGTGCACGCGCCTTCGCCCCCAGTTCGGCACAGGCCGCTTGGTCGGTGCTCAGGCTCTCGATGGCCGCTGCCAGGGCCTCGCCGTCGGTTTCCACGACGATCGCTCTCCCACCTTCGGCGAGCTCTGCGGACGGGGTTCCCGCGCCCACGAGCACCGGACGCGCGAGGCACATCGATTCGAGCGCCACGAGCGGGTAGTCCATCTTGGCGTAGGCACTGCGGTTGACCATGACGACGAAGTCGCTGAGGCCGAGGAGCTCGTGGATGGCAGGGGTTTCTCCAACCCAGTGCACTTGGGACTCGATGCCCCATCGTTTGGTCTTTGCGACGAGCCCCGCGAGTGCTTGGTCCGCGCGCGGTGTTTTCCTCCGGCAGGCCATGAGCAGCACGGCCTCCGGGCGACCCCACGCGGCAAAGCCTTGCAGCGCGATCTCGGCGCCACCACCGAACTCCAAGTCCCCGGGATAGATCCAAATGGGCGCGTCTGTCGGGAGGTGGTGCTTCACTCGGAGCGCCTGCCGTTCGACCGCCGTCAGCTCCGCGAGAGGCGGCACTGACGGCGGGATCACTCGCAGTGCGCCCTTGGCGACGCCCTCTTCACGGAAGCGCCCATAGGCGAACCGAGACAGGACGACGGTTGCGTCCGCGAACAGCAGCTTGCGCACCGCCACGCCCTCGGCGGGCACGCTGCAGACCGTGTGGACACTGGGGACTCGTCGAATCGCACCCGCAAAGCGACTCGCGGCCGAGCTCTTCGGGTTGGGCGCGAAAAAGAAGTGCCAAAGGTCGGCCGAGCGGCCTAGCATCAGGTGGCGCAAGACGCCCAGGTTGTCACGTACGCTCGGCGCGAATCCCACAGCGCTCGCGGCGCCGTACACCGTTTCCACGCGTCCACCGTCGATCGGGCACCCCTGTCCGGCGCGGCCCATGACCACCGGGGAATGGCGTCGGAGATGCCCCGCGACGTCGCGCACCAGGTTCTTGCTGCTGTCGTTCCAAGGGGGCGCGACCGGCTTGGACACGAAGAGGACTTCAGCCATTCCTCCAAGGAGGTACGTTGCACCGCGCCGGGCTGCAAGTGCTTGACCTGCCATTCCCAAGACGATAGCCAGTCGCTGGTGCTTGCGGGTAGACGAATCGCGGTCGTGATGCCGGCCTACAACGAGGCGAAGCTGATTCGGGGCGCGCTCGAGAACGTCCCTCGGTTCGTCGACCACATCGTCGTTGTCGACGACGGGAGCGAAGACGCGACCACGACGATCGTGCGAACCGTCGAGCGCCCAGTCGAGCTCATCGAGCACCGGACCAATCAAGGTGCTGGTTCCGCGATCGCGACCGGGTGCCGGCACACGCTCTTGCGCGGCGCAGACTTCACTGCCGTGATGGCGGCCGATGGCCAGATGGACCCAGCCGACTTGCCCGCGTTGTTGGCGCCGCTGAGCGAAGGCGAAGCCGACTACGTGAAAGGCAATCGTCTCGGTTGGCCCTCGGCGATCAGGGGCATGCCCTGGCATCGTTGGCTGGGCAATCAGCTGTTTTCGGTACTGACGAGACGAGCCCTTGGCGTAGACTTGCAGGATTCGCAGTGCGGCTACGTGGCGATGAACCGCCGCACGAAAGAAGGTCTCGATTGGGACCGCGTGATGGGGGC
>JAUXFZ010000059.1 GCA_030622585.1 Myxococcales bacterium | reverse complement strand
GGACGAACGCCGTTGACCACTCGGTTGTACGCCTGGATGACTGCCTCTTCGGTGACGTAACAGAGGAAGTGAGTCTGCTCGTTGAGCAAGCTTGCGTGGTAGCGGTGATGCCCGTCGGCGATGTAGAGAGGCTCGGTCCCGAGTGCGGCTTGAAGCGCGCGCCCGGTTTCGCTCTGTTCAGGCACCCGCCACACCTTGTTCTCGATACCCTCGAGCTCGCTGAAGCCGCCAAACGCACTAGTGAAGTCGTAAATCGGATCGGCCTCTTGCTTCGCTTTCTCCAACGCCGATGCGATTGGGGCTCTCGTCAGGACGAATACCGGTCCAATGTGGAGGCCTGTCGCGCGCCGCATCGCGATGCGGCCCTTGACCTTCGAGTCGAAGGTCTTCTCGTGGCGGATGATTTGCTTGGCGTCGTACGGCGACACCTCAGCCGCCGTGAACACGCCCGTTCGCTGTCCCTCGGGCCACGTTTGCTCGTACACGTAGTAGGCAGGCTCGTTGTCCTCGACGAGCGATCCGTCGGCGACCATTCGATCCGTGGCGGATCCAGGGTCATCTCCGAGGATGATGTGAAACAACGAGATCGGCTCCTCCGTGAGCAGCTTCTCGAGGGGGGTGTCCGGCTTGATCACGTCGTAGGGTGGAGACGCGATCCTAGACACGCGGTCTGGGTCCGGGCGCAACCCGGTGAGTCCGATCGTGGCGACCATGATAGCTCCTTAGGGCCCTGCCGATCGCATGTTGCTCCTGGAAGTCAAGAGCCACGAGAGGAGAGCCGTGCTGGGGCCCGGTCATGCCGGGTCCATGCGGCTCCGCAGGCCGCTGATGATCTCGGATGCACACTCTTGTGAGAGCGGAAAGGGAGAGGCGGACGCCAGTCGGCTTGCGAGCGACCCGTAGCGCGCGAGCAGGCTTTCGGCGACCTCGCCTGGCGTTCCCACGACGGCGATTCGGCTGAGGAGCTCGTCGTCGATTAACGCTGCCATCTCGTGCCACCGGCCCGTCTTGGTGAGCTCACGCAGCTCTGGCTGCAGGTCGGCGCAGCCCTCGGCTTCGAGGACGCTGCGGTAGGCCGGCGTCGAAGCGTAGAACGCGATCTGATTGCGCGTCATCGCCCGCGCGTTCTCAAACTCCGCTTCGTCGTTCCCTGTCACCAGGAGCACCTGCGCGCACAGCGTGAAGTCGGACAGTTGGCGTTCGGAGGCAGCCAGACCTTTCCGCAGGTTGGGCAGCATGACTTCTTCGAGCGATCGCTCGGTGTGGAACGGATGCAACACCATGCCGTCGGCCACCTCGCCAGCTGCCTCGGTCATTTTCGGTCCGACGCCCCCGAGATAAATTGGAGGTGCGCCGCCCTTGGCTGGTCCAGGGCTGAAGACCGGCGGCATCAGCGTGTGCTTGTAGAACTCGCCGCGGAAATCGAGTCTCTCGTTCGTGTTCCAGTTGGCGAAGATTGCGCGAAGCGCCCGGACGAACTCCTTCATGCGCGTGACGGGTTTGCTCCATGGCATGCTGAACCGCGCCTCGATGTGCGGCTTGATCTGTGAACCGAGGCCGAGCCAGAACCGGCCACCCGAGAATTGCTGCAGGTCGTGGGCCAAATGAGCGACCGTCATCGGGGTGCGCGCAAACGCGATTGCAAGTCCGGTCCCGACCTCCAGCTTGGAGTGCTCCGCGGCCAACACGAGTGGCATGAACGGCTCGTGTGGCCCCTCGAAAGTGAAGCATCCGTCGAATCCGGCCTCTTCGAGCTCGCGCACTCGGGCGGGGATTTGCTTCATATCGGTGACCAGCAATCCGGAGTCGATCTTCATTCGCTGGAGCTCCTACGAATGAAGGCTCGTGGCATGAATCGCCGGACACTGTCAAGCGTGCATACCCTTGAAACCCCTTCCCAAACGTTCTACTCCGGCCTCCGGAGGTTTCGATGACCGCACGAACCGGGCTTCTCCCCTTCTGGAAAAACTACGATCGCAAGCTCTACCTCAAAGCGGCGATTCTCGCCGATGATCTTGGCTACGATTCCTTCTGGATTCCGGAGGCGTGGGGTTACGAGATCTTCTCGCTGCTCACCGAGGTCGCGGTCCATACCAAGCAGATCAAGATCGGCACCGGCATCGTCAACTGCTTCAGCCGTTCACCGGGTCTCCTGGCAATGAACGCCGCAACGGTGGACGAGATCAGCGAAGGCCGTCTCATCCTCGGGCTCGGCACCAGTGGCAAACGGGTCATCGAAGGTTTTCACGCGCGCGCCTTCGACAAGCCGCTCACGCAACTGCGCGATGTGATCCGGGTCACGAAGACGTTGCTCAGCGGCAAGCGTCTGCACGAAAGTGGCGCGAAGCTTCACGACTACCGCCCCTTCGAGCTTGCGATGAGCCCGTTGCGTTCCGATGTTCCGATCTACGTCGCGGCGCTCAAGCAGAAGTCGATTACGTCGATCGGAGAGCTGGCCGATGGCTGGATTCCGACCTTCTGGCCCTACACCAAGCTGGAGCAAGGCCACGCCTGGATCGCCGAGGGCGCCGCCAAGGCCGGCCGCGACGCGCGCGACATCACCACGGCGCCCTTCACGACGGTTATCCCGCTGGGTGACGCGGGTATCCAACAGGCCCGGCAGATCATCTCCTTCTACATCGGTGGTATGGGGGACTACTACAAGGAGCTTCTCACCGGTTTCGGCTACGGTGACGAGTGCAAGCGGGTCGACGAGCTCTACCGGGACAAGAAGACTCGTTCACAAGCGGTCGACGCCGTGCCTGACGGGATGATCGAGGCGCTCACCATCGCAGGAGACCCGAAGTACTGCATCTCGGAGCTGCAACGCCGGCGCGAGTACGGGATAGACCTTCCGATCCTCAGCCTTCCGTCCAATCTCCCCTGGGAAATGATCGAGATGTTCATCCGAACGATGGCGCCCTCGACCTAGTTTCTTGGCGCGCACCCCCCACTTGTTACTCTGCGCGCATGTGCGGGGGACACCACGCTGCCGAGGGAACACTGAGCCGGGGGATCGGTTTGTGGACCCTGCTCTTCGTGCTCGGGTGCAGTGTGTACGACCCGAGTCTGATTGATAGCAGCAGCGCGGGCGTACCGGATCGTCCGCCCGGGAACACGAGCTCCGCCGATGACAGCGCGTCATTGGTATTCGCGCTCAAGGATATCTTCCTCAGGCAATCGGCGGAGATGGCGACCCGCATCGGCATCGACCTGGACGCGGCGGTGACGACCGGCCGGGACGATGGGACTTGCAAGCCCCGCGTGGTGGACGGCGCGGTGGTCGGTCAGGCCGTAGTCGACGGCGACAAGGGCATCGACAACTCGCTCGGCGCCAGCCTCTTGCCGAGCGTCGGTAGCGCTCTTCCTTGTCTCGAAGACAACCTCGCGCTGACCCAAGGCCGTGGAACCGGGACCGTCATTTTGTGGGTTCAAGGCTGGAACGGAATGCCAAACGACGCCAGCGTGACCGCGATGCTCACGACGGCCACCGATGGGACGAGCGAGGATCCTTCGCTAGTCGGCTTTCGCGGTAACGACCCCGTCAACCTCGTGTACCTGAGCGGTGGCCAGAGCGGCGAGGCCCCGGACCCTGGGTGGGATAACGAGGACTCCTGGTTTCTCGACCCGAACGACTTTGGCGCCGATGCATCCGGCGAGGCAAGCCTCGATCTGCCAAAGCTCCAGCAAGTCGACGGGTATGTCGCGTTCGGCCGCTTGGTCGTGCCCCTCATCGCCGGCACCGAATTCAGGTTGATCGCCGGCGACGGCACGGTATCGAGCGACGGCGCCATGACGGTTGTGGTCAACGGCGGCGTTATCATGGGTGACATCAGCTACGATCGGACCTCGATCGACCGCGGCCTCTTTGCAGGGCGGTTCAGCATCGACAAGCTCGGCGAGGCGACCCCGAGGATCGGCATGTGCGACATCAATGCCAGCGTCATCGAGTCACTCTTCGGGCAGTTCGCCGACATCCAACAATCCCCCGATCGCGACGGCATCGGTGCGGAGTGTGACGCATTCAGCTTGGGCGTGACTTTCAACGGGGTTGCCGGTCAGATCGCAGGCCTGGCCGAGTCTTCCCGACCCCAGCTCGAACCCTGCGCGGCGGCCGAGTCAGTCGAGATCGATCGCTGCTGTCCGAGCTCGTGGCTGTCCGGCAGGACACGTGTGGACACATGCAACACCGCGCAGAAACTCACGAAGGCTGCGCGCTTCGACGCGCTTCCGGGCACGGTTCAGATCCCCGTGCCTGCACCTGACTTGTTCTAAGGGCTTCGGTTGCGCTCAGCCGCCCGCGTTTCGACGCTGGCGCACTGAATCAGCAAGCTCTTCGATGACGGGCACGGTGGCATCCCAGCCCATGCAAGCGTCCGTGATGCTCTGCCCGTAGGTGAGCTCGGTACCCGCCTCGCCGTCCTGCCGGCCGGCCACGAGGAAGCTCTCCAACATCACGCCGAACACACTGGTGCTGCCCTGCGCGACCTGCTGCCCGACCGCAGCCGCGACGCCAGCCTGCTTCTCGTGATCTTTGCCGCTGTTGGCGTGGCTGCAGTCGATCATGAGGCACCCCCCGAGCCCTGCGCTCTCGAGCATTTCGACCGTCTCCGCCACGTGTTCAGGCTGATAGTTGGGCTGCCCGGCACCGCCCCGCAGGATGACGTGACAGTCGAGGTTGCCCTTGGTTGCCACGATTGCGGACAGGCCCTGCTTGGTCACGGAGAGGAAGTGATGTGGATTGCGCGAAGCCTTGACCGCTTCTACGGCGATCTTGACCGTGCCGCGGGTGCCGTTCTTGAAGCCTACTGGCATCGACAAGCCGCTTGCGAGCTCGCGGTGCACCTGGCTCTCCGTGGTGCGCGCACCGATCGCGCCCCAAGACACGAGGTCCGCCACGAACTGCGGCGAAATCGGGTCGAGGAACTCGGTCCCCGCAGGCAAATCGAGCTCCGCCAACGCGCTCAGCAGGCCGCGCGCGACGCGGAGCCCCTGATTGATGTCGAAGCTCCCGTCGAGATGGGGGTCGTTGATCAAGCCCTTCCAGCCGACCGTCGTGCGCGGCTTCTCGAAGTAAGTGCGCATCACGATGCAGAGGTCGTCGGCATACTGGTCGCGCAGTGGCTTCAGTTTCTTGGCGTAGTCGAGCGCTGCCTTCGGGTCGTGGACCGAGCAGGGACCGACGACCAGCACCAATCGGTCGTCTTTGCCGTGCACGATGTCGCTGATCTGCGCGCGGGCCTCGGCAATTCGTCCGATCGCTGTCTCTCCGGGATGGACCTCTTCCATCAGGATAGCCGGCGGAATCAGCGGGCGGAGACCTTCAATCCGGACGTCGTCGGTAGGGGGGCGAAACATGGGAGCCGGATTTCTAGCACGGAAGCACTTCGGCGTCTCCCGCGACCCCCCCCCCGCCGTGCCGCTGTGCTACATCGCGAACCCGTGGCTGCGTTCGTCCGGCTCTTTCCTTTATGGGTCACCCTCGGTGGTGTCGTCGCTCTGGTCTACCCGCCTGCCTTCGCATGGTTTCTCGACTACGGCCTCATCACGCCCGGACTTCAGATCATCATGCTCGGCATGGGTCTCACCCTCGAGCTCGCCGACTTTTCCCGCGTTTTCCGCGCTCCGGCGCCCATCCTCTGGGGGGTGCTGCTGCAGTACACGGTCATGCCTCTTCTCGGCTGGGGTGTAGGAATGCTGTTTCACCTCCCGACGCCGTTCGCGGTCGGCTTGGTGTTGGTCTCCTGTTGTCCCGGCGGCACCGCGTCCAACGTGATCGCCTACTTGGCCAGGGCCGACGTCGCCCTCTCGGTGTCCATGACCGCCTTCTCCACGATGCTCGCCGCCGCGTGCACACCGCTGCTCACCAACTGGATCGTGGGAAGCCGAGTCGACGTCGACGGCCTGGGGTTGTTCCTGACCACGGCCGAGGTGGTTCTGCTTCCCGTCGCAGTCGGGCTGTTCATGCGCCGCTACCTACCCAGGTTGACCGAAAAGCTGCTGCCCGCAGCGCCCGCAGCCGCCGTGCTGATGATCGTGTTGATCGTCGCTGCGATTCTCGGGGCGCGCAAAGACGCGGTCCTCGAATCTGGCCTGCAGCTCACCGGCGCCGTGCTTACCGTGCACACGTTCGGCTTCTTGCTCGGCTATCTGTTGGGAGGTCTGGGCGGCGGTTTCGGAAGTGTCGCGCGGACGACGTCGATCGAAGTCGGCATGCAGAACTCGGGTCTGGGGGCCGTCCTGGCGCAGGCCCATTTCGCCAATCCGCTGACCGTCATTCCGAGCGCGATCTCCGCGATTACCCATTGCATCCTGGGGAGCGCACTGGCCGCTTGGTGGTCTCGGCGACCGGTTTAGTAAGGTAGATCACTATCTGCCGCGATCTTCTGTCACTGTTTCGTTATAGCAATGCTAGATTTTAGTAGCTGCTCTTCCAGGCGCGGAACCGATGAAACCTCTGCTTACTTCGTTGCTTATGGCCCTCTTGCTGGGCGCTCCGGCGTGCAGTGTCTACGACTCCGGTCTGATAGGCGCAGCACTTGCGGGCGTTCCGGATCGGCCGGCGCAGAACACGAGCTCCAAAGGGGATAACGTCGAGGCGGTTTTCGCCTTCCGCAACGTCTCTCTCGACCAGTCCGGTGATCGGTGGCGTCGCTTCGGTCTCGACCTCGACGGGATGAACACGACGTCAATCGACGATGCCGCTGAATGCGTCGCAGCCAACGGCAATCCGCCGCTCGATGGAGACAAGGGGATCGACAACGCGTTCGGTCAATACGTTCTGCCGACGGTGGTGAGCTTGATCTCGTGTTTGGAAGACAACATCGCGCTCCACCAGGGGAGCGGCCAGGGCACTGTGTTACTGCGGCTCCGCGATTGGAATGGGACTCCCAACGACGCGAAGGTTGACGTGTCTGTGCTGTCGGCGGTCGACGGAACGTCTCTCGACGATGTCTCCGCCGTCGAATGGGGCGGCCCCGACGGGGCTACGCTGATGCTGCCGGGCGCAATCGAAGAAGCGCCAGCGCCCGCGTGGGACGGCGACGATTACTTTTTCGTCGACCCCTCGAGCTTGGTTGCGGACGACCTCGATCGTCCGGACGTGTGGAAGAGTGATGCGTACATCAGCAACGGTCGCGTCGTGCTTCCTGTCGATACCGGAGCCACCTTCGTGTTCCTCACGGGCCCGGGTAGCTTTTGGATCGCGATCAATGGGTTCTTGATCGCAGATATCAGTGAAGACGGCCAGACCCTCGAGAAGGGCCTGCTGGCCGGGCGATTCCCTACGGGCAAGCTGATCGCCACGCTGGAGCCGCTGGGCATTTGCGACGAATCTTTCCGCGGGAGCATTGTCGGTCTGCTCACCGCCCATCTCGATCTTCGCGTTGATCCCCACGTTGGAAGTCCCGACGATGAGTGCACGGCTACGGGGGTTTCATTCAGCTTCCAGGGCATTCGCGCTCGGATCGCGAGCCAGCTTGCTCCCGTCGAGCTCCCGGTTCCCGATCCTTGCTCGGATGGCGGGCCGGAAGTTGGCCCCGAACCCGCCTTCGACCGGTGCTGCCGGTCGGTGGAGTTGGACAGTCCGCAATCACTTCCCGCGGAGTGCACGCCCGAAGATCTGCAGCGGTACGCGGACTTGCCGAATCCAATTCCCGTGCCGCTCGAAGAAGGCTTCTAGTCGACGTCGAAAGACTCGCCGCACCCGCAGCCGCCGTTGGCATTGGGGTTGTTCCACTTGAAGCCATAGCTCATCAAGCTCTGTTCCCAGTCGAGCACGGCGCCCGCGAGAAACTCGATGCTTCGGTTGTCGACCACGACCTTGAGGCCGTCGAACTCGAACACCAGATCTTTGTCGGGGCGGATCTTCTTGGCGAAGTCGTACACGTAGGAGTAGCCGGAGCAGCCACCACCCTTGACGCCGAGGCGAAGGCCCTCGACCGGCGCGTCGAGGTCGGCGACCTTTTGCTTAGCCATTTGCACGGCTCTGGGTGTCAGCGTGATGCCATTGGTCTCGCTCATCCGTCCTAATGTAAGGCGGGGGGACCGGTTCCGCCAGCTTGGCGGCTCGATCACCAATCAATAGGCGTGCCGCTCGCCCTTCGCGCCCAGAGCGGCGAGCGCTCTCGGAGTCGCTCGACGATTTCGATGACGGCGTCGGCGACGGTTTGAACTTCCGATTCGGTCGTCTGCCGCCCGAGGCCGAAACGAACCGAGGCGGCGCTCCAGTCTTTGGGGACGCCCATGGCTTCGAGCACATGACTTGGGCCCGCGTCCGCGCTGCTGCAGGCCGAGCCGCTCGATACCGAAACCACCTCGCACAGTTCGAGGAGCAGACGCGCGCCGTCGACGTAGCCGAACGACAGGTTGAGGTTGCCCGGATGTCGTGGCTCGGCGGCCCCGTTGAGCCGAACCTCCTCGATTGTGTCGAGGAGACGATCCTTCAACGCGTCGCGGAGCGACCCAATTCGCGCCGCCTCCTTCTGGCCTTCGTTCTGCATGAGCTCGGCGGCCATCCCGAATCCGACGATGCCGGGCACGTTGAGGGTGCCCGAGCGCAGCCCATTCTCATGGCCGCCACCAAGCATCTGGGCGACCGGGATGCGGCGCGTCTGCGACGACTTTCGGACGTAGAGCGCGCCCACGCCCTTCGGCCCGTACATTTTGTGCGCCGCGACGCTTACCAGGTCGACGTTCAGCTCGTCGACCGAGAAAGGCAGGTATCCGAGGCCCTGAGCGGCGTCACAATGAAACGTGATGCCGCGCTTTGCAGTGAGAGCGCCGATCGCAGCGAGATCTTGAACGACGCCGATTTCATTGTTGGCGAGCATCACGCTCACGACGGCCGTGTCGTCGGTCAGCGCGTCGGCGAGCGCGTCGACCGAGATGAGCCCCCGTGCGTCGACCTCGAGCCACGTGACGCGCCAGCCTTCACGCTCGAGCGCAGTGCACGTAGCGATGACGGCCCTGTGCTCCGTCCGGACCGTCACGATGTGCGTCTTGTCTCCGAGGTGTGCCTGGGCCGCCCCGCGGAGCGCCAGGTTGTCGCTCTCGGTCGCCCCCGAGGTGAACACGATCTCGTCCGGCTTTGCCCCAAGCACTCCCGCGACCTGGGCGCGCCCCCGCTCCACCGCATTCCGCGCGTCCCTTCCGTGGGCGTGTGTTCGGCTGGCCGGGTTCCCGAAGCGGGTCTCGAAGTAGGGAAGCATCGCCGCAAGGACCCGTTCGTCGACCGGTGTCGTCGCGTGATGGTCCATGTAGATCGGCATTTCGCTCATCGGCTTGGCTAAGCCTAGCGTTGATC
>JAUXFZ010000008.1 GCA_030622585.1 Myxococcales bacterium | reverse complement strand
TCGCTTGGCCGCCCAGGAGGGCTTGCACGTCGGGCACTCGACTGGCGCCAACGTGGCCGGAGCTCTCGAGGTTGCCAAGCGCGCGGACGCGAGCTGCGTCGTCGCCATTGCGTGCGACCGGGGCGACCGGTACTTCGCGCCGATGAAATGGGAGAAGCACTATGAGTGGTGAAGCGTTGCCTTGGGTCTCTGGTGACCTCGAGATCCACAAATCCGTGATGGACGAGATCGAACAGCATGCGATCGAGGACTACCCGAGCGAGAGCTGCGGTTTTGTCTTGGGCCCGGCCAACCAGCCTGCCCTTCTCGACGCCCTACGGCGTGAGGAAAACGAGGCGGACAAGTACCACAAGCTCGATCCGATCACGTTCCCGCGCACCTCGAACACCTACTTCAAGATCAACGAGCTGCGCGCCGCGCGCACCTTCGAGCGAGGGCAGAACGACGGCCGGCCAGTGAAGGTCATCTACCATTCGCATTGCGATGCCGGGGCGTACTTCTCCGACGAGGATGCCGCGACGTTCGCGAACGAGGGCCAGCTAATGTGGCCCTGCGCCTACATCGTGGTGAGCGTCATGAATGGCGAGGTCGCCGAGCGGCGCCTGTGGGTACACGAGCCCGGCACCAACGGCTTCCGAGAATCGAAGCTGACGATCCGAGAGCCCTGACGCCCTAGTTGTTCGTCTGGCGCTGGCGCTCGCGAAGACGAGCCTTCTTGCCGCGAAGGTCACGGAGGTAGTAGAGCCGCGACCGGCGGACGTGGCCGCGGGCGGTGATCTCGAGCTTCTCGATGCGTGGCGAGTGAAGCGGGAAAATACGCTCGACGCCGACGCCGCCGGACATCTTGCGGACCGTGAAGGTCGCGCCAGCGCCTCCGCGAGTCTTGCGAATCACGACGCCTTTGAAGACCTGGACACGCTCCTTCTCGCCTTCCCGAATACGGAAGTGGACGTTGAGCGTATCGCCCACCCGGAAGCCGGGTTGGTCACGCAGTTGCGATTTCTCAATCGCCTCGATTTCAGGAACGGTTCCACTCATCACTAAGCCTCATGCGAAACGGAGCCCGGAGTTAGCACGCGGTCAAAAGGGGGTCAAACAGGGTTGTTGGGCGGCGATTCCACGCCGAAGAGCCGATCCAGCGTGATGGCGACCGCGGCCCGGACCGAGAGATGATTGAAGTCCGTCGGTCCCACAATCGGCTCTAAGAAGACGTCCGCACGCTGCAAAATACGGTCGCTCAGCCCGTGCCCGGTGCCGAAAAGGAGGAGTGCCGGTCGCGAGTTAGTCCGGAGGCGCTCGGCTTCCTCGGCATAGGAGCTCCGGTCCGCCCCAGGTTTCGCCGAAGTGACCACCAATCGCGGCGTTTGCCCCTCGCGAGCCTCAATCGCGGCGATCGCATCGTCCACCGAGAGGCAAACCTTGACGAGCGCGATCGCCTCCCCCCGCTCGGGAAACCGCGCCGTGCCGGCCCCCGAGACCCAGTGCTCGACGATCCGCTGCACCACCGGGTGCTGCGCTTCAATGGGACTGACGACGAAGTAGCCGCGAAGCCCGTACGTGCGCGCACTGCGTGCGATGTCGTGCACATCGAGGTTGGTGACGGAGGTGGTGACCTCCTCGCCTTGCCGATTGACAACCGGGTAGTGGACGAGAGCGCAATAGACCGGGGACACGGTGCGGGGCTTACCACAGTGTCAGCGCCGGTGCCGGCCATGGTGTTGTGCGACTGAGTCACCGGAGGACGGCCCGGGACGGGCGTGCTCGCGAATCGGAGCCTCGACGCATTCGTTATTCGAGCGTCATCAGCTTCGCGAGAATCGGCTCTGGGTCTTGGCCGAGTCCTTCCACTTGCGCGACGATT
Organism: Myxococcales bacterium; assembly: GCA_030622585.1. GTDB lineage: Bacteria > Myxococcota_A > Polyangia > Polyangiales > Houyiibacteriaceae > SG8-38. The sequence continues at coordinate 14,923 of JAUXFZ010000008.1, read as the reverse complement.
CGTCCGCGACGGTCGACGAGGGTGACGATTGACGAATGGTTCATCTCTCCGTCATTGAGCATGCGGTAGCTGATGCCCAAGACGCCGCTGATCTCGCGCACTTTGGCTTCGTCCGTTCGGGATAGCGTCCAGCGAGACGTGTCGATTCCGTGTTTCTGCGTGACGGTCGTCATGAGCTCGGGCGTATCGCGTTCGGGGTCGAGGCTCACGAGCAAGACACGTAGATCCTGACGCCGCTCTCGGGGCAGCTTGGCCTCCATGGATTTGACGTCTCGGATGAGCGTCGGGCAGGCCATCGGGCAGTTCGCGTAAAACATGCTGACCAACGTTGGATGACCTTCGTACAGGTCAAGATCGACTTTTTCGCCTGAATGAGTTTCGAGCTTCGCCTCGAGATTGTAGATCGAGTCTCCTGGGCGAGCTGGAGTCTGTGCGGACTTTTCGTCCTCCACCGCAGTCACCGCCGAGAGATTCTTTCCCTCGCAACTCAAGAGACAAATGCATAGCAAGAAGATTTTCTTCATTGGACCTCCGTCTTGGCGGGCGCACTGGTATCGGCATCGGCAGCACATCGAAAGCCTAAATTTCGAGTGGTGAATTTGGCGCTGAGCGACGTTCGGAACGCGACACGCATGAAGTTCGCGTAGTCCCTCGAATCGGCGGCCGACAAGGCGCCGGCTCCACAAAAGCGCAGCAGGTTTTCGTCACCCCCCTCGCGGTTGTCGGCGCCGTAGACGGTGTTGTTGAAATCCTCGACCCATTCCCAAACAAGACCGTGAAGGTCGTGAACGCCAAAAAAATTCGGGTTCCGTTCACCGACATGACGAAGCTCTGTGCTGGGCTCGCCGTACCACGCCAAGATCTTCGCGGTCCAGTCGAAGTCCCCGCGAGCGAAGGGCGCCGTCTCTGAGGCGCTTGCGGCGATCTCCCACTCGTCCTCTGTGGGAAGGCGCTTTCCTTGAGCCTCGCAATAGGCCCTCGCGGCGAACCAGCTGACGCGAACGACGGGCTGAGCGGGGTGGCCACTCGGGACAAGTGGGCCCTCCCAGTCGCCGAGGTAGTCTTCGTCCGCAAACAGCGCCTTGATACGACCTCTCTGCCACTGGGGATGGCTACGCAAAAAACGCGCAAAATCTCCCTTGGTCACCGGCTTTCTGTCGAGCCGAAAGGGCTCGACAGTCACGCTTGGCTGATCGGGGTCGGGTGCATAGAGCGGCTGGTAGGTACCGCCCGGCAAGCTCGCCATGCTCCCATCGGGCGCGCCGCCAGGAACGGCGAGCAGACCGGCCAGCATCCACCACATCAGTGCGCGGCTCCCGCAGGCCTATCCGTCGAGGCGCGCACGCTCGCGACTTCAGCAGCACTCACCGCTTCGCCCTCATTGCCCCACGCATTTCGCACGTAGGTCAGGATGTTCGCAATCTCATCGTCGTTGAGTTGACTCATCGGTGGCATCACGGAAATGTACTCCAATCCGTTTACGGTCACCGGCCCCGTCAATCCATTGATCACGATCGCGATGGAACGTGTCTTGTCGGCCATCAAGTAGTCGGACTGGGCAAGCGGCGGGAAGACTCCCAAGAGGCCCGCGCCATTCGCCTGATGGCAGGTCGAGCATGTGCCCTGGAACAAGACCTCACCCGCGGCGATCTGCTGATCTGTCGTGAGCGTTCCCATCGCTTCACCTAGAGCGGCGCTTTCGACAGCCTCGTGCGGGACGACCATGTCTCCGAGGTAGACCGCATCGACCTCTTTGCCGGAGTACAGCGACTTGTTCTCCTCACCGCTGACCTTCAACATTCCGAGCGCTCCCTTGTTGAAGGCACGGAAGATCGAATGGTCGACGAGGATCATCGTTCCCGGCACTTCGACTCGGAACTCAACCACCGCTGCACCGCCGGATGGGATCAGGGTCGTCTGGACATTTTCGCTGAATCGCGTGCCAGCTTCGGTGTAGACCTTGTCGAAGATCTCGCCGATGACGTGAAAGCTCGATACGAGATTCGGGCCGCCGTTCCCGACAAAGAGCCGGACGGTCTCACCGACGCTGGCCGAAATCGCTTGGTCACCGACCAGAGCCCCCTCTCGGCCGTTGAACAAGACGTAGGTCGCGTTCTCGTCGATGGCTTTCTGCATGTCGAAGGGCTGCAATCCCTTTTCACGGTATTTCCCGACCGTGTAGAATTCGCCCTGCATCACGTAGTATTCCTTGTCGACCGGCGACAGGCCGCCCGGCGGCTCGACCACGATCAGTCCGTACATGCCGTTCGCAATGTGCATGCCGACCGGCGCCGTCGCACAGTGATACACATACACACCTGGATTCAGTGCCCTGAAGGTAAACTGCGACTCATGTCCGGGGGCCGTGTTCGTGCTGGCAGCGCCTCCACCCGGCCCGGTGACGGCGTGAAGGTCGATGTTGTGCGGCATCTTGTTGTCGGGGTGATTTCGTAGATGAAACTCCACCGTGTCACCCTGGCGGATCCGAATCATCTTGCCAGGCACTTCACCACCGAAGGTCCAGAACATGTAGTCGGTGCCGTCGGCAATGGGCATGACCTTCTCGACGACTTCGAGCGTCACGATCACGTTCTTTGGTTCGCGATTTCCGACTGGCGGCGGAACCGCGGGGGCGTGGGTCAACACGGCGTCAATTGGATCTCCGAGGGGCTCACCGGAAGCTGAAGCGACCTCCGCAGATCCGCTGGATGTCGTGTCGGCGACGGCGCCACCCTCCTCGTTCTGGCCTTGGCTAGGGTCGCACGACCAGCACAGGGCCAGGAGACCAATGAGCGCTACACGGGAAGTATCTTTTTTCATCAAGTGCCCTTTACCCAAAACCACGAATCGGAAGGCCATCGGTAGCACCTTCGAACGTAGACGCTCGCCGAAACCCGTCTCGACAGGTGCGCGGTGCGAAGTGGCGATGGCTGTTGGGGTGAGACCGAGGGTCGCACGCAAGCGATGCGTTCGACGCGCAAGCGCTGCGTTCGAAAACAACCCCGCTGTCACGTGGAGGTCAGCGGCAGCGGGTGTGATCTACGCGCAACCCCTGCGCTGTGGTCTTCATCGTTCGGACGTGCCGAGCGACTGCGCCACGATCAAGCTTCGTCGTTGATTTCTTTTAGCAGGACGCGGTCCTCCTTCGAGAGGTCTGCCTCTTCCAGGAGATCCGGGCGGCGTTCGAGCGTTCGCCTCAGTGACTCCTTGCGCCGCCATCTAGCGATCGCCGCGTGATTGCCCGAGCGCAGAACCTCCGGCACCTTCTGCCCGCGGAACTCCTCGGGCCGCGTGTATTGCGGATACTCGAGCAAGCTCTCGGCGTGTGACTCGTCGGCGGCCGACTCTTCGTTTCCAAGCACGCCCGGAAGCAGCCGTGCGGTGGCTTCGATCAGCGCGAGTGCCGCCGCTTCTCCACCGAGCAGAACGAAATCACCCAGCGAAACCTCCTCATCGACGAGGCCGCGAATGCGCTCATCAAAACCCTCGTACCGACCACACAGCAACGTCAAGCATTCGAGATCAGAGAACCGCTGTGCGTGAGCCTGCGAGAAGCGCGTCCCCTGCGGTGTGAGCAATACGCGATGTGTGGGGTTTCCGGCACGCGCCTCGTCGAGATGGTCCAGCGTCGCGGCGAATGGGCCGGGCATCAGTACCATGCCGCTGCCGCCGCCATAGGGAGAGTCGTCGACGGTTCGGTGTCGGTCGGTCGTGAACTCCCGCGGCGTGATCGCGTGTACATCGATAGCGCCAGCATCCTGCGCCTTGCCGAGCAGACCGGTGCGCAGGACGTCGAAAAGCTCGGGAAAGAGCGTGACGATTTCAAATCGCATTAGCGCGGCTTCTGCAATGGAATGTCATCGAGGTCTTTGAGGTGTACCTTGCCGCCTTCGATGTCGACCCGGTCGAGCCATCGGGGGCGCATGGGGACTTCGAGGAAACCACCTGGGCGTTGGATCTTCAAGCACTCGGCGCTTGGGTAGTCGACGACATCGATGACCGGTCCAATCGACTCGGACCCGTCGAACGCTTCGAGCCCGATCAAATCAGCGTGGTAGTACTCGCCCTCTTCGAGAGGCGGCAGGGCTTGCCTCGGGACGCTCAGTTTATGGCCGCGTAGCGCGTCGGCGCCTTCGAGCGAGCCCACGCCAGCCAAGCGCATTAGCAACACTTTGGAGCCTTGCCGGGTGGACACGATATCGACTAGCGTCGGCTCCTCACCATCCCCTCCAATGAGGAAGACTTCCCCGAGCTCACGCAATAGCGTTGAGTCTGGGTTGAACACGTGCACGCGAATCTCGCCGGTCACGCCGTGCGGTCGCGCGACGACGCCCAGCTCGATCCAGTAAATCGGTTCGTCTCCTCGATTCACTCGAGGATGTCGAGGATGGCTCGCTTGCGGAGCCGGGCGGACGTTGCCGCGAGCAGAGTGCGCATCGCGCGGGCCGTGCGGCCCTCTTTGCCGATGACTTTTCCTAGGTCGTCAGGGGCCACTGTGAGCTCCAACACGACGGCGCGGTCTTCTTCGACCACGTTGACCTCGACCGCGTCGGGGTCGTCAACCAGTGAGCTCGCGATGTACGCGATCAGGTCCTGAAGCTTGTCGCCAGCCATGTCGATACTCCCTTAGGAAGCCGGCGCGGCGGCGGCCGCAGCCTTCTTGAGCTCTTTGACCACGTCGCGGACGCGATCGCTCACCTGTGCACCCACACCGACCCAGTAGTCGAGGCGCGGGTAGTTTACGGTCGCCTCCTCGATGGGGCGGCTGGGATCGTACGTACCGATCTGCTCGATAAAGCGCCCGTCGCGGGCCTTTTCTTTATCGGTGACCACGATGTGATAGTAGGGGCGCTTTTTTGCGCCCGCGCGTGACAATCGAACCTTGACCATGGATTCCTCGTAAGCGGCGGGCAGGACCCACCCGAAAGACGCCGGAAGCTAATCAGCCCTCGCCCCTCCGTCAAGCCGCCGCCCGCACCAGCCTTTTTACGGCGAGGCGCTTGGTTGCTAGAACCAGGGAGATGCGATGCTTCCTAGCCATATTGGCCCTGAGCATGACCCTATGCCTGAGCTGTAGCCGAGGCCAGCCAAAGAGGGGTCCCGCCTCACCGAGCCTCCGCCTGGCGGTCGTGACGGACCTCAAGGGGTACTTGGAGCCCTGTGGCTGCACGAGCGATCCGCTGGGCGGCATCGACCGGCTCGCTGCGCAGATCCGGACACTGCGCGAGGGGCCAGTGCCCGTCGTGCTCCTGATCGCCGGCGACACGTTCTTCGATGCGGCCGAGCTGGAGCCGGTACGCGTCGACCAGGCGAGCCGCAATGCCAAGACGCTCGCGGGGATTCTCAATGGCTTGGAGGTGACGGCGGTGTTGCCCGGCCGCCGCGACCGCGCCCAGCCGGCCGCAACGCTCGAGGTGCTGCAAGAGGCTTCCGAGTTTCCGTGGTTGGCGATGACTAGCGACGCTGACGTGTTGCGCACCGAAGCAGGGGCCCTTCGGTTGAGTATCGTTGGCGCCCGTCCGGGCTCGGAGCGGGATGCGGTGGCGGCCGCGCTCGGCAGCGTGCAGGCGCAAAGCGACCTGACCATCGCGTTGGTCGACGGGTCGCGGCGCGACGCCAACCGCATCGGGGCCATCGACGGGGTGGACTTCGTAGTTCAAGGCGGGCTCGACGAGGACGATCTCGTTCCGCCCCATCAAGCCGGCAACGCTTGGATTTTTCACGCGAGTCGCCAAGGTCAGGGACTCACGGTGGTCGACGTGTACCGAACGGACAAAGGCGGCCCCTTCGCCGACCGCAGCGAGTGGTCACGTGCTGAAGCCGCCGTGCAGCTCGACCGGCAGATCAGCGACTTGTCGGCGAAGATCACGGGATGGGAGAAGTCCGGAGAGGTGGATGCCGCCGACCTCGAAGCACAACGCAGCCGTTTGGCCGGTCTGAAGAGCGATCGGCAGGCGCTCGATGCGCCCGCTGCCTCAGCGAACGGCAATTCGCTATTCGCTCGTTGGATTCCGCTCTCCAACGGAGTGCCGAGGGACAAGCAGGTTGGCAAGCTGATGCGCGAGCATGACAAGGTCGTGAACGAAGCCAATCGGCTGGCGTTCGCCAATCTGAGGCCCCCGCCGCTCGGGCCTGACGACATCGCGTATGTGGGCTCGGCTGCGTGTGCCGGTTGCCACACCACGGCCTCCTGGTGGTGGCGCAATCATGCGCACGGAGTCGCGTACCTTACGCTTCAGCAGCGCAACAAGGAGTACAACCTCGATTGCGTGGGCTGTCATGTCACCGGCTACAACCAACCGGGTGGTTCGACCGTGACCCACAACTTGAATCGCGCGTTGGTCAATGTCGGGTGCGAGAGCTGTCATGGGCCCGGCGCCGCACACGCGAAAGACCCGGAGAAGGTCGGCATTGTGCGGGACACCCCGGAGTCGATGTGCCTCGTGTGCCACACCCCCGAGCACAGCGACCTCTTCGACTACGATGCCTACCGGAAGACCCTCGTGGTGCCTGGTCATGGCCTCCCGCCGATGAAGCGTTAACCCCCCGCCAAAGCCGGCGCCTTGCGTCGTCCACGGGGCTACGGGCCTTCGAGAGACCTCGGTTTAACGTGGCTGTGAATCCACTGGACGATCTCTTCGAGCGGCGCGCCCGGTGTGAAGATGGCCCCGACGCCTCTAGCGAGGAGTGACTCGCAGTCTTGCTCGGGGACGATACCGCCACCGAACAAGATGATGTCATCCGCCCCCCGCGCCACAAGGGCGTCGAGCACTGCCGGAAACAGCGTGTTGTGTGCGCCCGACATGATCGACAGCCCCACGGCGTCGACGTCTTCCTGGATCGCCGCGACCGCGATCATCTCCGGCGTTTGATGGAGCCCCGTGTACACGACCTCGAACCCTGCGTCCCGCAGCGCTCGTGCGACCACTTTGGCGCCGCGGTCATGCCCGTCGAGACCGGGCTTGGCGACGAGGATACGGACTTTGGGAGTGGGCATCGGGGGGTGTTTAGATCAGTGGCAGTGGCAGCGCCAGTGGCAGCGTCAGGGCCGGCGCCAGTGTCAGTGTCAACGGCGACGACTTTACGGGGTATGATGCCGGCATGCTCTGGCCTCTTTCGTTCCGCGGTAGGCTCCGTCCGGAGTTTCCCGATGTTCGCGCTGATGTGGAGGCATGGTGTGCCGACGAAGGCATTGCGCGGCCGTCCGACGCGCTCATCGCAGACTTCTACGTGCCGATGACGGATTGGGTCGCAGATCACGTCGAGGACGCCACCGTGGTGCTTGGGCTCAACGGGGCCCAGGGGACCGGGAAGTCGACTCTGGCGCGGCTCCTTCAGCGGCTGTTGGAGCGCATTCATGGAATGCGGGCAGCGATTCTATCGCTCGATGACCTCTATCTGTCCGCGGCCGCTCGACTCCAGCGCGCCAACACGATTCACCCCCTGCTCGCAACGCGCGGCGTGCCAGGCACGCACGATGTCGAGCTCGGAGTCCGGGTCCTTCGTTGCCTGCGCGAAGGCAGGCCGATCGCTCTGCCCCGCTTCGACAAAAGCAAAGACGAGCGGTATCCGGTCGCGCAGTGGCCTCCGTGGGAGGGGCGTTGCGATGTGGCGATTTTCGAGGGGTGGTGCATGGGTGCGCGGCCGCAACGAGCAGATGAGCTCGAGGCGCCGCTCAACGGGCTCGAGCGCCTCGAAGACCCAACTGGCGACTGGCGTTGGTTCGTGAATCGCGAGCTTGGCGGACACTATCAAGCCCTGTTCGCCGAGCTGGACCTGCTCGTGATGCTGCGTCCGCCTGACTTCGATCGGGTGCATGCGTGGCGCGAGGATCAGGAAGCGCGCCTGCGCGTGGCCGGCGGGGGCTCCGAGGTCATGACGCCCCAGGCGGTGCGCCGCTTCGTCATGCATTTCGAACGCCTGACACGGTTCATGTGGGAGGAAATGCCCGGGCGGGCCGACGCCGTGGTGTACTTGGGTGACGACCACTTGCCCGTGGAGGTGAACCTCAGCGATGACCGCCGAGGCGATTAGCGCGGGCCGTTGCCTGTTTCTTGGTCGACGTCGCGGTCGAAATCGCCGCTGGGCTCTTCGTACAATGCGCCACTGTAGTGCTTGGCGTAGCTCCCGATGAGCTCGTCGAGTGGCAGGTCGTTGTACTCGTCGTGAAACCGGAGGTACTCCATGTGTTGGCGCCCTTCGAGATCGAACGGGTGATAGATCGAATCCTCGGTCCCATCGAACTCTAACGGCTTGATGCGAAACTTCTCGCAAAGCTCAACGTTGAAGGCGGGGGTTGCCTTGACCCACTTCCCGTCGAGCTCAATCGCCGTGTATCCGTGCCAGTAGAAGACATCAGTGCCCATGACTCTGCGTAGCCGTTCGGTCGAGAGATGGTTCTTTACGTCGGCAAAACCAAGCCTCGCGGGGATCCCCACAGCGCGGCAACAGGCCGTCAGCAGGATCGCTTTCGGTACACACCAGCCGCGGCTCGCCGCGAGGGTGGCACTCGCCCTCAGGCCCGGCACTGTCATCGTGATCGAGTACGGGTCGTAGCGAATGCCGTCGCGCACCGCGTAGTAGAGACTGACCGCCCGCTCGCGGGGGTTCGTGGCTTGTCCTGTGCTGGCCTCCGCGAACGACACGACTGCCGAGTGGTCCGAGTCGATAGTAGGGGTGGGCGTCAGGGGCTCGCGCATGCTGTGGACTCCGATGTGGTCGTTGCGCCCGCGCAGCTCGAACCTGCGCCCGCAGTGCAGCCAAAGCAGTGGCGGTTGGTTTGGATGGTGCGGGCCTCGAGCATGTTGAGGTCGAAATCGCGGATGTGCCTGCCGGCGTTCTCGGCCAGCGGGATGTCGAGCATTTGATTGAAGTCGCAATCGTACAGGCGACCGTCCCAGCCCACCGAGATGGTGTTCCGGCACATGACCCCATGGGCGGCCCGCGGATTGAACGACTCGACCAAGAGTTGCATGTAGGCGTCGAGGTTGTCGGATTCGAGCAGCCAGTCGAGGTAGCGGCTGATCGGCAGATTGGTGATCGTGTAGAGCGCGTCGAACGATATGTCGTAGAGCCGCTTCATCTCGCGTTTCCACTCCGCCTCGAGGGACTCCTGTGCAGCCGGGAGCGCCGCGCCCACCGGGTTGGTCACCAAGACGAGGCGGAGCCCTGAGCGACCGTCTCCGTAACCCAGAGCGTTGAGCCTGCGCAGCGCACGAATGCTTTTCTCGAAGACGCCGTCGCCTCGTTGCAGGTCGGTGCACGCGGGCTCGTAGTGTGGGAGCGAGCAAAGGAGCTCGACGTTGTGATCTGCGAAGAAGGCGGGCAGGTCCCGGTGGGGCCCCGTTTCCAGAATCGTGAGGTTGCATCGATCCATGACTCGTCGGCCGAGTGACGTGCACTGCTCGACCAGCCATCGAAAATTGGGATTGAGCTCAGGAGCCCCGCCGGTGATGTCGACCGTCGAGATCGAGCTTCGCCGCAGCGCCTCGACGCACGCCGCCGCGGTTTCGCGCGACATGATCTCGGTGCGATCGGGGCCCGCGTCCACATGGCAGTGACGGCAGGTTTGGTTGCAGAGCCTGCCCACGTTGATCTGTAAGACGTCGATCGATGTGGGCTGCAGTGGCCACAACCCTTCGCTGGTCAGCGCCGTCCGGAAGTCAGTGTCCATTCGCAGATCGCTCAGCTGCGCCAGCTGCCGGTCCGAATCTGCGAGCGGCAGGCGTCGAGCATGAAGGGAGCGTCCTCGGGCGCTATCGCTTTGCTGGGTCAATGACATTGGTTGGCGGTGGCGCAGTGCCGCAAGCGCGTACGCGGACGGTGCCCGCACGTTAGCAGGAGAAGCTGCCGTCGATGACAGATATCACAGACGCCGGTAGGTTTGGTCGCGGGTTCCCACGGCGAAGGGAGTCAGGCAAAGCGTGGCGCCGGTGTCGGTCAGGCGACCCGCGACCCAAGATGGCTCCACGCCCTCCGCCAGCAGGTCGTAGAACGCAAGGACGGCGCCCCGCCGCTCCGATCGATGGAGGACGAGCTGATGTCCCTCCGCGTCGAACGCCTTGAAGATGCCGTTTCGCTCGATGCGATACGGCGCGATGAGCACAAATGGTTCGGCCAACGAAGGGTGGGCCTCCACCGATTGCCGATACCCTTCGGTCACGTGCGCGAAGTTGCGGTCCGCCACGTGTTGGATGCGAAGCCAGCTCTCGCTGGGGACGTCGGGCTCGACCTCGTATTGAAGGATGCGGATCCGTTTCGGCGAGGGTCCGGCCTCGACCTCCGCCAGCCCCACACGAAGTTGCCGAGGGCACGGGCCAAGCGAGGCGGTTGCGTTTCGAGCTCGGTCCTCCCGGTAGATGCTGCCCGAGCGGATGTCTATGAGGTAGCGCCGCTCGACACTGGCGCGTTCCGTGCCGGACAACCACTCGCGACCTAGCTCGATCATCGTGCGATCGTAGAGCAGCTCCACGTCGGGCGTGGACCCTGACGGGAGCCCGAACCATGCACTGAGGCGCTGCGCCGAAGCACGTGTGGGCGCCTCCGCTCGGAGCGCATCGGCGACCTGCGACGCGCCGTCGAGGATTCGCGCAACGTGCACCGGCTCCCGGGAGCGCATCTCCTGTTGGAGACGGCCGATGAAGCGCCCTAGCCCTGGCGGGGTCGGCTGCGGAGCGATGTCGACCACTCGTTCGAGAGCGGCATCGACAGATGGTGCGTACTGTGCCTTGCTGACTCCCACGCGGGCAACGGCCGTCAGTAGGTCATCGAGTGCTTCGGCGAGTTCGCTTGGGGGAGCCTGTCCGAGTGACGGACCCGAGATCGAAGGGATCGGGCGAGGATGTGCGGAGTCCTCCCGCTGCTCGGCACCTGCGATGAACCTCAGCGCGGCCATCACGTGCGGACCGTCGTTTCGGCCGTCGCTCGATACGCACTGAAGCTCGTCGTCGCGAAGACTCAGCGTGACCATCTCGATGCGGCCCTCGAGCTCGATATCCATCGTGAGACGTCGGATTGAACCTTCTTCAACCGTCGCCCCGAGTGCCCGCAGGTGCCGCAGCGCGACGTCACGCAGCCGAGTGGACATCGCCTTGCTCCCCTCGCGTCAGGACATCGTGCTTGCGTTTGAGCTCGAAGCGGACCGTGCCGGGCGCGCGCCGAAGGTCCAGCGTCAACACCTCTCCCACCAAGCCGCGAGCCACATCATCGCGCCCCTCGCGCTCCACCTGCTCCGCGCGATGTAGGAACGACTTCGCCATCGCGCGCACGAGGATGGGATTACGCTCGATTCGTGGACGGTCGAGCTCGATCGCGCGTCGAAATGCGGGTAGCGCGAGCGCGAACTGCTCGCGGCGCGCGAATGCCATCCCGATGCCGATGAGCGGGATGACCCAGCCTTCCCGGCGCGCTGCGGCCGACTCGAAGCGAGCGTTGGCCCACGCGATGCGACCAAGCAAGAGCCAAACACGAGCCATGAAATAGTCGCGCCAACCCAGGACGATACTCGGCACGCTGTCGCGCGCGCCCTTGCGCGGCGCTGGCTTGTTGCCGACCTCAGACCAATCGATCATGACGGCTTCTTCGCCGCGCAACTCCATCCGGGCGGCGATCGCGGACAGTGCGTCCTCGATCGCGGCGCGCAGTGCGGGTACCGAGGTGGCGTTGTGCCTCGCGGTCAGCTCGTCGAGGGCCCTTCCATCGGCGATGCGGGCCGCGGTGCGTGCTGCCTGCGTGGCGATGGTCACGTCGGGGTGACCGAGGAACTTGATGACGGGATCCGTGCTCTCCGACGAGCCGAGGCTCTCCATCGCCTCGAGCGCCTGAAGCAGCAGCTGTGGCTGATCCTCTTCGAGGGAGCTTCGCACCTCGTTGAGACCACGGCAGTCGTCGTGCATTCCGAGCGCGCCCGCGAGCGCAACGCGCTCCACGTTGACGAAGCTGCGCTCGAATCGTTCGGCGAGCGCCGGGTGGACCCGGGCGTCGTCGATCCCGCCAAGGACCCGCGCTGCGCGAGCCACGAGCTCTCCTCGCTCCGCCTCGACGAGGGAGACCAATGCGGCGACCAGGCGACGATCCGTTGCATAGCGCAGTGAGGCAATGAGCCCGATTCGGGACTCCAAGGGCACGCAACCGTCGTTGCCCTCGATGATCGCGCTGATGTGGTGAACGACGACGTCGGGAAGCTCAGAGATGCGCATGAGCAAGATAGCCCGCTGATCCCCCGGCAGAACGTGAATCGGCTCGACGTTGGATTGCCCGTCCCAGAACGCGCGAATCGCAGCTTCGACCCGCTCAGCCAGGCGTTTCCACTCCTCGTGCTCGTGGCGGGCTTGGCGCCCCTGCGTACCGGGGAGCTCGGCGCGAGCTCGAGCCAACTCGTGTCCGAGCTCGACATCTCGTAGTGCGGTGATCGTGTGGATGGCTTTGCGCACGGCATCGCCGTGGAGCAGGCGCCGGTCGCGCAGTCGATTTAGCGCCGCCCGCCTCTGTCGTCGCGAGCCCGCGCGAAGGACCGCGAGGATCGTTGGCAGATCGTCGATGCGTTCGACGGACAGTCCGGCCGCGCCGCTCGTGCTGAGGCGTCCCAGGAACGACGGGTCCGCGGCCACCTTGGTAGGAGGTCGCACCGATGGATGCCGCGCAGCCGCGGGATCGATGTTCTGTGTCCCGATTTGCTCCAGGTCATTCGCGGCTAATAGGCGAAGCAGCGCCCGCGCCACTGCACGGTCATCCGTATCGGCCGCGCTCCCGAGCTCTTCGCGAGGGTCCGCATGTTCATTGCTCGCAATGCCTTCCCGAAGGCAAAGCTCGAGCCGAGCCACATCAGCGTCCGGATTGTGCGCCACGATACTGTTGTCACAATAGACAACCAGCACGCCTACCCCCAACCCTCCCCCACATTTCCCCCCAAATTCACGCCCCTGCCCTACACTCGCCCCGTGACCACGGCTGACATCGTCTCGTCCCTCCGCCTCACCCCCTCACCGGCCTTCGAGTTCGAACACTTCGAGCTCGCACCGAAAGGCTGGACGCCCGCCTAGGTGTTTTGGCTGGCGTCCCCCAAAGGGAATGCCCAGAATCCGGTCGATATGGAGATCTGGAAAGAGTTCCGGTTTGAGGCGGCGCACCTGCTTCCGAACGTTCCCGATGGGCACAAGTGTAAGCGTCTGCACGGTCACTCGTTCAGCGTCCGCGTGTGCGTCGAGGGCGCGCTCGATCCGAAGCTCGGTTGGGTCGTCGACTTCGCCGACATCACTGAGGCATGTGAGCCGCTGCGGCTCCGGCTCGACCACTACTACTTGAACGACATCCCAGGCCTCGAGAACCCGACCAGCGAGGTTCTAGCGCGCTGGATTTGGCAGCAACTGAAGCCGGCGCTACCCATCTTGAGCCGCGTCGACGTAAGTGAGACCTGCACCTCCGGCTGCTCCTATCGGGGCGACTGAGTGATGGCGTTACCACTGACATTACGGCACAATCCCGACATGAAGCCGTCGACTAGAGTCACCCTGCGCGCCGCGTTGGGTCTGTGGGGCCTTTTGGTCTTGTCGGTCGTGTTGGTCCGGGGCCCCTCCGAAGCCGGCGCACGAAGCTGTTACAGCATCTGGGCGGAAGCCGACAAGATGGGCTCGCACTACCGGCACATCGTGTACGTCGAGAACGACTGCGAGTACTGGCTGCAGTGTTCGGTGTGGACCGACGTCGACCCTCAACCGCCCCAGATGATGAGCGTTGGCCCCGGAATGACGGAGCACGGCGAGACCAACGGAAGCTCGCAGTACGACGACCCCCGAGCCTTCGGAGCCTGCCACCGGAAATAATCGGGGCACGCGACCCATTCTCCCGTAGCGCAGTTACCGCGTTGCGGGTGCTCGGTTCAGCTTGCGCAGAACTTCCTGCAGGTCTTCCCATACAGGCTTCTTGAACTGCGGGCTTCGGAGCAAGAACGCGGGATGGTAAGTGGGCATGACGGGGATGCCTCTCCATTCTCCCCAGATGCCTCGCCACTTTCCGGCGGGAGGTACAACGCCGAGGTTTTCAGCTGCGCAGCGGCCGAGTGCGACGATGGCTTTCGGTTGTACCAGATCGAGTTGTGGAACCAGGAAGTGCGCGCAGGCGGCGGCTTCGGTTAGCAGCGGTGTGCGGTTGTCGGGTGGGCGGCACTTCACGACGTTGCAGATATAGACCCCGTCACGCGCGTAGCCCATCGCGGCGATCATGCGGTCTAGCAGCTGCCCGGCTCGCCCGACGAACGGCAGGCCTTGCTCATCTTCGTGAAAGCCTGGCCCCTCCCCGACGAAGACCAGGTCGGTGCCTGGGGTCCCCCGGGCAAAGACGCTCTTGGTTCGGCCACGGCTCAGTTCGCAGCGGATGCATTTCGCGGCCTCGTTCGAGAGCACCTCGAGGCGCGCCACGATGTCCTCGGCGTCGCTCTCTGTCCGTCCTGCGCCGAGGGGCGCTCGGACCGGTGGGGCGGCCTTCGGTGCTGGAAATCCTGTTCCCCCGAGCGCATCCTCCCACTGCAGAAGCTCCTGGGCGCCCGCGATGACCGCCGCGAGCTCGTTTTCCGGGTCACTCGGCACGTTCCGGCGAGTATAGGCCGGTTTCGTTGACTTGGCCGTCGCTGGCTCGCTAATCTCGTATTTCAGAGGGATTCGCAGGGGAACATGTCACGAGCTCGGGTCTTAGCCATAGGCGATACGCATGTTGGGATGAAGCGCACCCACAACGAGGACAGTTTCATGCTGGCCGAAGAGGACAACCTCTATGTGGTGGCCGACGGAATGGGCGGGCATGCCTCCGGTGAGGTTGCCAGCGGCATGGCCATCGACACCCTGCGCGACTTCTTCCGCACGACGAGTAGCGACGCCGAAGCGACTTGGCCCTACAAGATGGACAAGGCGCGGGGCTACGAAGAGAACCG
>JAUXFZ010000424.1 GCA_030622585.1 Myxococcales bacterium | reverse complement strand
GTGATCTCTGAGTCGATCGTGGTGCGCATGGCAGCGGGCGCAGGTGGCGTTGAGGCCGCGCTGGGCGCTACCAACGAGCTGAGGGTTCCACTGCTAATCGCATCGTTGACCACGTCGGCAGCCTTCTTGCCGATCAAGCTCGCAGAATCGGCGGTCGGGGAATACACCGGGGTACTCTTCTCCGTCGTCACGATCACGCTGCTAATCTCCTGGGTGCTGGCGCTCACCATGATCCCGTTGCTCTGCGTGCGTTTTCTCAAGCCCAAGGCGGTCGAAGAGCCCTTCGATTCGCGCTTCTATCGCGTCTACCGGCGCACCATTTTGGCGATCCTGCGCCATCCGGCGCTCAGCATCACGGTTGCGGTTCTCGGGTTTCTCGCAGGCATGCAGCTCTACAAGATCGTGCCGAAGATGTTCTTTCCGACGCAGAGCACCAATCTCTTCGTGGCCGAGTTCACGTTCCCTCCAGGCACCTCGATCCGCACGACGGAAGACATGGTCGAAGACATGGAGTCCTACGTGCGGAGCGACCTCAGCGAAACCAGCGATCGCCCAGGCATTACGCACTTGGCCACCTTCATCGCGGCGACGCCACCACGCTTCACTCTGGGCTACAACCCGAACGCGCCGCGTCCTCGCTTCTCCGAGAGCATCATCGAAACCACGAACCCAGCGGTCGTGCCGGAAATGATGGAGCGCCTCGAAAAGTACGTGACCGAGCGATACCCCGATATCCGTCCTTACGTCCGGCTCCTCGGCAACGGCCCGCCAGTCACCAAACCGATCGAGGTGCGGATCTCCGGCAAGGACGTCGATCGGACCTTCGAGATCGCCGACGCGGTCAAACAGTGGCTCAACGATCGAAACGACACGCGGAACGTTGGCGACGATTGGGGTCCCCGCGTGAAGAAGCTAGTCATCGAGGTCAGCGAGGAGCAGGCGCGCCGAGCCGGCGTTTCCAACGAAGATGTCGCTACCTCCCTACAGACCTTCCTGAGCGGCTACGAAACCACCCAGTACCGTGAAGACGACAAGATAATCCCGGTCATCTTGAGGTCGGTCGCCGAAGGTCGCCGCAACATCGACCGTCTAGGAACGCTAAGTGTCTTCTCACAAGACGGAAGCTCAGTGCCTCTGACCCAGGTCGCCACGGCCAACCTCGAGTGGGAGTCCTCGGAGATCCTCCGGCGTGATCGCTACGCCACCATCACCGTCGATAGCGAAGTCATCGCAGGTGTCACCGCGTTCGACGTCATCGCGGAGCTCGAGCCCTGGCTCGAAGAACAGAAGGCGGAGTGGGGCATCGGCTACCGTTACGAGTTTGGCGGCGAGGTAGAGGGCTCGGGCAAGGCCAACGCGTCCATTCAAGACAAGCTTCCGATCGCGGGCATGGTGATCCTCATGCTCTTGGTGTGGCAGTTCAACTCGCTGCGAAAGCCGGTGATCGTCTTGGCGACGATCCTCTTTGCGCTGGTCGGCGTGGCAATCGGGCTCGTCGTCATGGACTCGTACTTCGGCTTCATGACCCTGCTCGGTATCGTCTCCCTGGCCGGCATCGTCATCAACAACGGCATCGTGTTGATCGACCGTATCGATATCGAACAGACCGAGAACGGCCTCAGCCCACCCGCCGCAATCATCCAGGCAACCCAACAGCGCTTCCGCCCGATCATGCTCACCACTGCAACCACGATCGCGAGCTTGATCCCCCTCTACGCCGGTGGAGACGCCATGTGGGAGCCATTGTCGGTGGCGATCATGTTCGGCCTAGCCTTCTCGACCATGCTCACCCTAGGCTTCGTCCCACTGATGTACTCCCTCTTCTACCGGGTTAGTTTCAAGGACTTCGCCTACCCGGATAGCGGTAGCTAAAGGGCGCGCCCGTGCCTGCAATCCCCCTACCCGCGATAGAAACATGGGCTGGCTCAGCGGCTACGCGTGCCGCGCGCTGCCTTTGGCTTGTCGCGGCGTCGACGGCCTTGGCACTTGCTCCTGGGCCGGGAGCCAGCGCGCAAACGATGCACCGGAGCCCCCATCTGGAGGAGACCGCCAACATCGTCGGCCTGAAGGTTGGTGTCGTCAACTCCTTCAACAAGGAACGGCACGCGGTCGGGGGCGGGCTCAACGCATTCTACGAACGCCACCTGATCCCCGGTTGGCTCGAGATTGAAGGGGGCATGTCGGCGGCTTGGTTTCGGGACGAGACCGTGGTCGAGTTCGACTTGTTCGCAAAGAAGCCGTTCCACATCAACGAAGTCGTGAATCCGTACGTTGGGTTGGCACCAAACGTCTCGATCACCATTTCTCCGGAGGAAACCCGAACGAGGTTCGGCATCCATGCCTCGGCGGGAAGCTACTTCTGGTTTGGCGGGGGCCGCTGGGGATTGGACACGGAGGTCCTCTACCTCCTGCTGTTCGGCAGCCATCTCACCCATGATCTCACAGTGGAGATAGGCCCCGCGTTTCGGTTCTGAACCCGAAGCTTCTTTGCCGTCATCTCCTGGCGCGCCCGGGAGGACTCGAACCTCCGACCATCGGCTTAGAAGGCCGCCGCTCTATCCAGCTGAGCTACGGGCGCGTTTGCGGCGTTTCTAGCACGTTAACCCCCACCCCGAAAAAGGGGACTGTCCCCTTTTCCTATCCGGTTTTAAAGTGTGGGGTTGCCTAGGATTAGGTCGGCGGCTCTTTCGGCTATGGCTACGGTGGGAGCGTGCGGGTTGCCCGAGGGGAGTAGTGGGAAGATCGATGCGTCGGCGATGCGGAGGCTTTCGATGCCGTGAACTCTGAGCTCGTTGTCGACCACTGCTGTTGGGTCTTCGGCGGGGCCCATCTTCGAAGAGCCGACTGGGTGATAGACGCTCATGCCCTCGGTCCTCCAGAACTCGAGGATCTGTTCGTCGGTCTGCACCTCCTCGCCGGGGAGGATCTCGTGCGTGGCGTGCGGCTTGAAGGACTCTGACTGATAGATCTTGCGCTGCAGCTTGAAGCCCTCGACGGCGAGGTCGCGGTCGTGCTCGGTCGACAGGTAGTTGTGAACGATCTTCGGGAACGCCTTGGGGTCTGTGCTGCGCGCGTGCACGCTGCCACGTGACGTCGGACGAATCGTGCACACGGTCGAGTTCACGCCAGGGTCTGGGGTCGCCACCATCTTGCCGTTCTCGTCCATGCCTCCCGCGCCGGGCGTGAAGTGGATCTGAAAAATCGGACGCTCGGCGCCCTCATTCGGGATGAATCCGCCAACGTTGCACGCAGGCATCGTGAGCGGCCCCTTCTTGGCGAACAGGTACTTGAGCACCGCCCACACGACTTTGGGGAACTTCCCATCCTCGGAAAGGCAGTCCTTGGTCTTCACGCCCTGCTGAACCCAAAGCTGGAGGTGAGCCTGCAGGTTCGCCCCGACACCGCGAAGCTCATGCTTCACTCCGACGCCGAGCTCGTTGAGCACTTCCGGGTCGCCGATCCCCGAAAGCTCGAGCAGCGGCGGCGAGTTGTAGGTGCCTGTCGAAACAACGACCTCGCG
>JAUXFZ010000454.1 GCA_030622585.1 Myxococcales bacterium | reverse complement strand
CTCGTCCAGCTCAACGGACACCTCGAGGGCCGAAAACACCCCCGGGTCGACCATCACGGCGGGAGCTTCGAGCATCGAAGAATCGATGTGCAGGGTCATGCCGAACAAGGGCGCCGCAAGCATCAAAGCAGTCAGAGTCGCCA
Organism: Myxococcales bacterium; assembly: GCA_030622585.1. Lineage (GTDB taxonomy): Bacteria > Myxococcota_A > Polyangia > Polyangiales > Houyiibacteriaceae > SG8-38. The sequence continues at coordinate 3,156 of JAUXFZ010000454.1, read as the reverse complement.
TCGCGGGCGGAGTATCTACCAAATCGGGCCTCGGGGCCAGGCATCTCCCGGGTGTCAGCCTCGATTCTCTCCTAGCGGCCAGCGGCTTTTCAGGAGGCCCCAGGCGCTGTAGATGGAGGATATGGCCATTGCTTCGAAGCTCCCGACCCGCGTCTCCGTCTACGAGGTGTCCCCGAGAGACGGTCTGCAGAACGAGAGCGCCCAGGTGGCGACGCACGCGAAAGTTAGGCTGATCGACGCCCTGCTCGACGCGGGCATCGCTCGAATCGAGGTCGGCAGCTTTGTCGCGCAGAAGTGGGTCCCCCAAATGGCCGACGCGGACGAGGTATGCCGGATGATCGACCGTCGGCCGGGCGTCACCTACGCCGGCTTGTGCCCCAACGCACGGGGGCTCGACCGCGCGCTCGCGGCCAAGGTCGACGAAATCGCGGTCTTCGTGAGCGCCAGCGAGACGCACAACGCCAAGAACATCAATAAGACGATCGCGCAGACCTTGAAAGCATTCGAGCCGGTCATCGGGCCGGCCGTCGAGCAGGGGCTGAAGGTTCGCGGGTACGTGTCGACGATGTGGGGGTGCCCCTATGAGGGCGATGTCGATCCCTCGCGCGGCCTCGAGCTCGCGAAGCACCTGATCGGCGCGGGCTGCTACCAAGTCTCCTTGGGGGACACGATCGGCGTAGGCACTCCGGTCCAGACCCAACGGATTTTGGATCTGTGCGCGGCCGATCTGCCGCTCGAGCAGATCGCCCTGCACCTTCATGACACCCGCGGGACCGCGCTCGCCAACGTTCTGATCGGTCTGCAAGGGGGCATCACGACGTTCGACGCCTCGGTGGCCGGGCTTGGAGGGTGCCCGTATGCACCCGGCGCGGCCGGCAACCTCGCGACCGAAGACTTGGTGTACACCTTGCACGGGATGGGGATCGAAACCGGAATCGATCTCGAGAAGCTGTGGCAAGCGGGGCAGGTCGCCGAAGCGATTGTCGGCCGAGAGCTTCCCGGTAAAGTGCACCGCGCAGGCGTTCGATCGCTGGAGAAGTAAGGGAGCTACGTGCCTGTCCAAGATTTACTCGAATACATCGACGCCTCCCCCACCCCGTTTCACGCCGTTGCCGAGACCGTCACTCGACTGGAAGCCCAGGGATACCGTGCTCTCGACGAATCGGAGCCGTGGGATATCAGCCCTGGCGACAAGGTCTACATGGTCCGTGGCGGCGGTTCGATCGCCGCGTTTCACGTCGGGAGCGTGGCGCCCAGCGAAGCCGGCTTTCACCTCGTCGGCGCACACACCGATTCGCCAAATCTTCGAATCAAGCCCAACCCGGAGCTGAAGCAATCGGGGTACGGACAGCTTGGCGTCGAACCCTACGGGGGCGTGCTGCTGCACACATGGCTCGATCGTGATCTCTCGCTTGCGGGGCGCGCGCTGCTTGCAGACGGACGCGCGCGGCTCGTCGATTTTGGCCGAGAGCTGCTCCGGGTTCCGTCGCTCGCCATTCACCTCAGCCGAAAGGTGAACACAGAGGGCCTCAAGCTCAACGCACAGAAGCACATGGCGCCCATCGTCACGCTCAACGACCTCGGCGAGATGGACGTCCGCGCGCTCATCGCCGAGGAGCTCGGCGACATCAAGTCGGACGAAGTGCTGGCTTGGGATCTGATGGCGTACGACGTGCAGCCAGCAACGCGTAGCGGTGTGAACCGAGAGTTCATTCACGCGGCCCGCATCGACAACCTCGCAAGCTGCCACGCAGCGATCACCGCCCTGACGGCTGTCGAAAAAAAGGGTGAGACGACGCGCGGCGTCGTTCTGTACGACCACGAAGAGGTCGGTAGCCGCAGCGCTCAAGGAGCGGCGTCCGATTTCCTACGAAGCTGCCTGCAGCGCCTCTCCGGCGAGTCGCCCGAGCACTACCATCGCGCAGTCGCCAACTCGTTCTTGATCTCGGCCGACATGGCCCACGCCGTCCACCCCAACTACCCGGACCGCCACGAGCCCAAGCACCAACCCGTGCTCGGTGGAGGCCCGGTCGTGAAGATCAACGTCAACCAATCCTACGCGACCGATGGCGAGAGTTGGGCGGGCTTCGAACGCTGGGCAAGCGAAGCCAACGTGAGCACGCAGCGCTTCGTCGTTCGTTCGGACCTCGGATGCGGCAGCACCATCGGACCGATCACCGCCGCCGAGCTCGGCATTCGAACGGTCGACGCAGGCAACCCCATGCTCTCGATGCACTCGTGCCGAGAAATGGCCGCCGCCGCAGACGTCCCCAAGATGATCGACGTCATGACGCGCTTCTTCGCTGCGTAGGTAACGCGAACACCAGAAAACGCAGGTCAAACCGGTGGCCTTGTCTCTAGAGCGGCCAGTCGCTCCCGCGGATTCGGTGGATCGAGTTGGGGTCCGAGCTCCCGCCCCACAGGTCATAGACCTCCGCGTTGAACCCCCGTCCTTCCACCGAGAAGACCTTGGGGGCGCCCTCTGGAACGAAAGACCTGTACAGCGGGTCGATCAGTAGCCAGCGAAGCTCACCCTGAGCGAGAAGCGTGCCGCGGGGACTGATCAGCCAGCCCAGGTCCATCGCTGAGAAGTCCGAATAGTAGGCCACGGTCCCGACCTCGACAGAGGCGAAGTACTCCCGCTCGCGGTCGCCGTGCTCCTCGAGAAAGGCTGCGACCTCTCGGTACGTCCGATCGCGGGCTCCGTTCCAGCGGGAGTCCCGGTAGCCGGAAATTCGTTCGGCGCTCTGAACTCCGCCGGACACGAGCAGCCCCGCGGCGACCGCCGCAGCGACCCACCGTCCGCGGTTCCTCACACCCTGCACGATACCGCCGAGCGCGACCATGCCCAAGACCAGCATCATCGCCTCGGCTGGGTAGAGATGCCACGTATGTGCGGTGAATGGCCGCAATTTGAGGTACGCCGCGTAGTGCAAGAAGGGATAAGCCGCCAGCAACGCGTACCAGCGCCCTCGCTTGAAGAGTCGCACCGCGCCGGCGATCCCTAGTGCCCATAGCAGAACTGTAATCGTCCAGGTCTTCGGGAGGACGTAGGCGCCGAGATGGTCGAAGATGTGCTCGGCGTAGGCGCCGACGCTGACACGTTGGAACTTGGTGACCGCGCTCATTGGGAGCGGACTGCCGTAGTAATAGGTT
>JAUXFZ010000382.1 GCA_030622585.1 Myxococcales bacterium | reverse complement strand
CGAGGTTGAAGCGGTCGGTTCGGTCGGCGAGATCTTCGGCGCGCTGAAGGTCCGCCGGGTCGCCGCCCAAACGCCAGTCCTCCGCAGCCTGAGCCTGTTCGTCGTTGAGAGTCCTAGCGCGAAGAGAGAGACCCAGCGCGACACCCGCAGTGGCCAACGTGCCTGCTGCTGTCCCGATGGCGGCGTTGCGCAGCCGGGGACGCGTAGGCGCCGCCGGTTCGAGCATCGGCTCGGGCACGACCGGCTCGATGGGCACTGGCAGCGGCAACAGCACCAACTCCATGACCGCGGTCTCGCCCTGCACGATCGTCTGCGTCCGTTCGACCGAGGTGTATCCATCCTTCTCGATGAACGTGCGGCGCTCGCCCGGTGGCAACGCAAGCTCGATCGGGGTCTCTCCGCGAGGAGCGAGGTCCTTGCGATCCACCCAGAGCAACGCACCCTCGGGCTCGGTGGTCACTTGCAGGACCGCGACTTCGCTACGGAGCTCGTCGCGTCGCCGCGTCGCTTCCTCTCGGTCGGCGGCCGGCAGCCCCTCGATGCGCAGGTACTCCCCGAAGTAGTTGAATGATTCGTCGTTGCGCCCGAGCTCGCCGAGCACGATGGCCGCGTTGAAGAGCGCGTTGCGGCTGCGCACGATGCGAAGGCTGTCGACGTACGCTTCGACCGAGCGCTGAAGCAACGTCGTCCGCTGTACTCCACGCGCGTCGGTGGCCTGTGCGTAGAGCCGATTGCCTTCTTGGAAATAGACGCGCGCCTCTGCATTCTCGGACGTGCCTTGGGCAGCGGACGAGGAAGGGCTCATCAGGCCGAGTACGGCGACGAGCACGAGGGGGAGACGAGTAAGCACTGGCTAGAAGTCTGTCTTAATCGGAGGTGGTGTGGGCCGGGATTTCTTCTTAAGGCGAACCGCGAGGGCGTCGTCCTCGATTGGGACCAGCCGATGCTCCTGAGCGCGGTATCCCCTAAGCGAAAATCGTACCGTCGCCTCCACCCCTCGCGGGAGCTCCAGCGTGAGTGGCGTCCGGCCCCGCTTGTCCCCATTTAGAGTGACGAATGCGCGCCCTGGGCGGGAGTTGAGCTCGATCTGCACGAGCTCGACAGGGGGCTCGGCCACGGAAGTTTCTGCGGGGTCGTCGGACTTTTCTGTCACAGCGGGCGGAACGGCGATCTGCGGCCTGGGGGGCACCGGCGGCGCGGTGGCCGGCCACAAGATGAACGCGACGCCGGCGACGACCGCTGCAGCCAGCAAGGGAATCCCCACCGTCCACGCCCTACGCGGAGTTGTCGGTCGCACGAGCGCCGCACAGAAATCGGTCATGCTCTCGTAGCGGTCGGCCGGTTCTTTCTCGAGCGCGCGCAGCACGGCCGATTCGACATGCGCCGGGATGTTGGCCTTCTTGCTTCGCTGTGACGGGGGGTCGGGCGCCTCGTTGCCGTGCTGGTAGAGCAGCTGAAAATGGTTCTGCCCGGTGAACGGCGGTGAGCCGGTGATCATCTCGTACATGATCACGCCGAGCGCGTAGATGTCGGTTCGGTGGCCGACCGCCGCCACTCCACGCGCGAGCTCGGGCGAAATGTAGAGAGGCGTCCCTACGATTTGGTCGGTCGCGGTGAGCTTCGGGTCGCCATGCTCCGGGTTCTTGATCTTCGAGATCCCGAAATCGAGCACCTTCACGAAGTCCCGACCGTTCTTCTGCGTGATGAAGATGTTCTCGGGCTTGAGGTCACGGTGCACGATGCCCGCGTCGTGGGCCGCTTGAAGCGCATCCCCGGTTTGCCTCGCGATCTCGATCGCCTCGTCCATGGGTAGGGCGCCCCGCTCGATGCGGTCCGCGAGATTCTCCCCTTCGAGCAGCTCCATGACGATGAACAGGCGATGCTCCTCGTCGCTGTCGAAGTTGACGATCTTCACGATGTGGTCGTGCTCGATCTTGGTGGCGGACTGCGCCTCCCGGAGGAAACGCGCGGTGGCATCGGGCTTGTCTGCGCGGCCCTCGGGCAGCACCTTGACCGCATACGCCTTGCCGAGGTGGACATGGGTGGCTTCGTAGACCCGGCCCATCCCCCCAACTCCGATCAGGCGCTCCACGTGATAGAGCCCCCCCAGAGTCGACCCAATCAGTGGATCGTCATTCCGCTCCCCTTCCGACATCCTCACCTCGAATCTAACACGCCTCTCCCCGTCTGCTGGCATGAGCTGGGGACCGGCATTACAGGGTAGCCATGGCTCTGATGCACTCCAAAGGGATGCCGGTCGGCAATGCGGCGCCTCCGTTTTCGCTGCCTGGCGTCGACGGCAACGCCTGGTCCCTAGATTCGTTCGCCGACGCCTCGCTGTTGGTGGTGGTGTTCACGTGCAACCACTGTCCCTACGCCATCGCCAGCGAGGATCGCCTACTCGAGCTTCAGAGCGACTACGAGGCCCGGGGCGTGCGACTGGTCGCCATTAGCTCCAACGACGCCGAGAAGTACCCCGACGACTCGTTCCCCCTGATGAAGAAGAGAGCTGCCGATAGGGGCTTCAATTTCCCGTACCTCTACGACGAAAGTCAAGGCGTTGCGCGGGCCTACGACGCGGCATGCACCCCGGATGTCTTCGTCTTCGATGGGGAGCGCAAGCTCGTCTACAACGGCCGTATCGACGACAACTGGCAGGCGCCCGATCAGGTCGCCCGTCAAGACTTGCGATCGGTTCTCGATGCCGCGTTGGAAGGCCGCACGGTCGACTTCGAGCACGTGCCTTCGATGGGCTGTTCCATCAAGTGGAAGTAGATGGCGTACGTTCCCCCCTTCGAGATGCCTCGCGCCGAGATTAAGAGCGAGCTCGGCCGCATCCGGCATCCGTTTCGCATCGCGATCGACCGAGCCAAGAACCCTTTCAACATCGGAGCGATCGTCCGGACTGCGCATTCGTTTCTCGCCAAGGAGATCATTCTCATCGGCACCGAGCCGTGGTACGAGCGGGCTGCAATGGGGATGCAGCACTACGAGAACATCATCGAGCTTCCCACCGAGCGAACATTCCTCGACGCGGCGGAGAAAGAAGGCTGGCGGCTCGTCGCGTTCGAGAAGGACCACGCCGAGGTCGGCCTGTGGGAGGCCGAGCTCCATGAGGACGCCGTCCTAGTCTTCGGGAACGAGGACAACGGTTGTTCCCCAGGTATCCTCGAGGCCGCCGAGCAGGTCGTGGGGATCCCCATGTTCGGCATCAATCACAGCTACCCCATCAGCATCGCGGCCGGCATCGGAATGGCCGAATGGGCCCGGAGGTATTACGAAAAAGGCCGCTGTTTGTAGCCTTGCCTACAGCAAAAGGGACGCTAGACTCCGCCCCCTTCGGTGGGTGTAGCTCAGTGGTAGAGCACTGGATTGTGGCTCCGGGAGTCGCGGGTTCAATTCCCGTCACTCACCCCAACTCTTTGAAAGACTCTTTGACGATTGTGTGCCGAAAGGCGCACCAAGCACCCGTAGCTCAGCTGGATAGAGCGCCGGACTTCGAATCCGTAGGTCGAAGGTTCGAATCCTTCCGGGTGTGCCGCGGCAATGCGGCAAAACGGGCCATTAGCTCAAGTGGTAGAGCAGTGGATTCTTAATCCATTGGCTCCTGGTTCGAGTCCAGGATGGCCCACCAGAAACGGCATCTCGCTTCCGATCCGCCGCACGATGCGGCCTCGCTGGCTGCGGTGCTTGCTCACGCACATGAGTGCGCTCCGCGAGCTCCTCTCCACCGAGACCACCTCGCACGACGCCTCGAAACCGATCTGCCATTTCTGTCCTTGGTTGAAGCCGATCGCATGGTTG
>JAUXFZ010000295.1 GCA_030622585.1 Myxococcales bacterium | reverse complement strand
GTCCTGGGTGTTCCCTCTGATGCTCTTGGTGGGGTTCTGGTTCTACATGAGCCGCCGGATGGCGGGGATGGGCGGACCCGGCGCCGGGCTGATGTCAGTGGGCAAAAGCAAGGCGAAGGTCTACATGGAGACCGATACCCGGGTGACCTTCTCGGATGTCGCAGGCGCCGACGAAGCCAAGCAAGAGCTCCAGGAGGTCGTCGCCTTTCTCAAAGACCCGGAGTCCTATGGCCGGCTCGGCGCACGTATGCCCAGAGGGATCTTGCTGATCGGCGCACCCGGCACTGGCAAAACGCTCTTGGCCCGCGCCGTAGCAGGAGAGTCCAAAGTCCCTTTCTTTTCGATCAGCGGATCGGAGTTCGTGGAGATGTTCGTGGGCGTTGGCGCGGCACGCGTTCGAGATCTATTCGACCAGGCCCGTCAGCAAGCGCCCTCCATCATCTTCATCGATGAGCTCGATGCCCTCGGCCGGGCGAGAAATGCGCAGCCTTTCGGCGGAGGAGGCATGGACGAGAAGGAGCAAACCCTCAATCAGTTGCTCGTCGAGCTCGACGGCTTCGATTCGTCGCCGGGCATCGTGCTCCTGGCCGCCACGAACCGCCCCGAGATCTTGGATCCCGCCCTGCTACGTGCGGGTCGCTTCGATCGCCAGGTGCTCGTCGATCGGCCGGACCGCACCGGCAGAACCGCGATTCTCAAAGTGCATTCCAAAAACGTGGCGCTAGCGACGGAGCTGGATCTAGAAGCAGTGGCCGCGCTCACGCCTGGATTCACCGGTGCCGACCTCGCGAATCTGGTCAACGAAGCCGCGATCGTGGCCACGCGAAGAGACGCCGAATCCGTCACGTTGGAGGATTTCACGGCTGCCATCGAGCGCATCGTGGCCGGTCTCGAGAAGAAAAACCGCCTCCTCAATCCACGCGAGCGCGAAGTCGTCGCGTACCACGAAATGGGCCACGCTTTGACCGCGCTCATGTGCAAGCAATGCGACCGGGTGCACAAGGTGTCGATCATTCCACGAGGAATCGGCGCACTCGGATACACGATGCAGCGGCCTACCGAAGACCGCTTCCTGATGACGCGCGAGGAGCTCGAAGAAAAGATGGCAGTTCTGTTGGGGGGCCGCGCTGCCGAACAGTTGGTATTTAATCACTTGTCCACGGGTGCGGCGGACGACCTAGCCAAGGCGACCGACATCGCGCGAAGCATGGTCACTCGCTATGGGATGGTGCCCGAGCTCGGTCATGTGTCCTATGACAGCGAGCCTTCGACTTTCTTGGGGGGGCCCGCCTCTGCGTTTCGAACCCGAGACTATAGCGACGACACTGCGCGTGAGATCGACACGGCGGTCCGAGCTATGGTTCAAAGTGCCTTCGACAAGGCCCTCGCCATCCTGACAGAGGAGCGCGACACCCTCGAAAAGGGCGCAAAGCAATTGCTGCAGAAAGAAACCCTCGACGAAGCGGACCTGCAGGCGCTGTACGACGAGATCAAACCGAAGGGCTAGACGCGGATGAGCTCGGTTGGGGAGTGGAAGCGTTGCCAGGAGAACCAGTACTCGTCGGAGATGGGGATCGGGTCGAGATCCGCATCGATCTTGCCGTCTATCCGTTTGCCTCGGAGATCCCAGCGCGTTCCGGTGGAGGCATCCGAAAGCGTGTCGTTGGAATGCAAGGAGAGGTCGAGCGTGGCGCCCGCCAGATGATCGGTGAACGCGTTCACTGTGTTGTTCACGGCGACTAGGTACAGATTGCGCGCGGGGTTGTGAACGACGCGGCGGTTCATCAGCTCATCCTTGAGGTAGACGACTTCGGTTGGGTGTCGCGGGTCGGTGACGCCCACCACGCGGGTACGTGCGGGGAAGCTCGTGTCGCGGTGGCGGGCTGACAGCCCCGGTGTGGCTTCGCTCGCCATGATCTTGCCCCAGACGCCAGGGATGGGGAGCTCGAACTGGCGGAGATCTTTCTCGGTGACGTGCACGACCTGCGGAACGGGATTGAGCTTTTTCACATCGCCCCACGACAGAATCTGGAACGGAAGCATGGTCAGGGTGTGGGGGTGGAGCTTGCCGATGATCGAATCAAACGACGCCTGCTGAAAGAAGGTGTGGGTCTCACGGTCGGCAACGACCATGTTGGCGTTCTTGAACGAGGCGACGTAGAGCGGGCCGATATCGGTCACATCGAACGGGATGACGCTTCGACACATGGCGCAATAGGTCAGGGCCACGATGCGGTCGCCGAACCGATCGTTGATGATGTGGTGATGAACCACGTAGTCGAGCGGGTACGCCTTGGTCACTCCGTCGTGCTCGACGATTGCCACTTGCATGTCGTCGGTGAGGGGAAGGGCCAAAGGGTCCTCAGCAAGAGCAGGGAAATCCACCGCTTGAAATATGTGCTCCTGAGTCGCCCGGTAGCTCAGCACGACGCCGAGGCCCATCAGAAGCAGCGGCACCGTGGCGAACGCGGGAAAAGCGCCCGTCTGCTGCGTGGTCCACAAAGCCCACGCGATCGATCCGACGAAGATCGCCCAAACCACCGGCTTAGCGAACCGACCACGGTAGTAGAGCCACTGGAGCGGGAACGCTTCGATCATCGCCATGTAGAAGGCCGCGCCGCCGACCAACAGCGAGGTGACGGCCAGCAGATAGAGGGGGAGCATCACCGCGGGGACGATACCGCGGTCCGCGGGTCCTGCGCTAGGCGGGGGGCCATGGCGATCGGCGGCGAGGAGGTTACGCCAGCACGTCGCGGCTCGAAGGGTCGCGCTCGAACATCGCGTTGGTGAAGATTGAGCCGTCGTCGCTGAGCATCGGGAAGACGTTCGAGTGCTTCCATCATCATCGAAAGGAGCCGTTCCTGTGATTCGGCCATACCCACATCGCAACTCGTCTATTGCGTCTGTCTGGTCTATTTAGACAAGGCGTGCCGCGGGTTGATTTGTAGGAAACCGTCGGGGTTGCTGAACGCTTGGACGACCTCGTTGTGGCGGGAGATGCCTCCTACGCCGTCGGGAGGTCCGTCGTTGTTACCGGCAATGCAGCATGGGTAGTGGCCGCGGGGAACCGGGGCTTGTTCGCCCTCGAGCTCAACGTGGACGTGCCACTTGTCGAGGAGGGTGTACGCGTACCGTATGGAGTGGCCCGGGCGTCTGAAGACCCTAGCGAGGAAGACTCTGTGTTCATCCTCGCGGTCAGCGACTGAACCCTTAGCCTTTGGGCCGTAGGTCACCTCGCCTTGCGAGAACTCGTGCTCGGAGTCGTCGAACCAGCCCAACGCATACGAGATCACGTAGTGGAGGTCGCCAAGCGTGCATTCGTCGGGGACGAGAACCTGACGCCAGATTTCGGGAAAGGAATCGGTGACCGTGAGCTTGAGCAGAAAGATGTTCCCCGGGTCGATCATGGCTCCTCCTTGCGGATGCCTTGGCGCCGAACGCGCGTGCATGGTTGGAGGAGCTATCGGACGAATCCCCGGCGAGTTGCTTCGCCTAGCATCAAAGCGAGTCTCAAAGCTCCCAAAGCGCCTGCCTCGCTTGGCAGCCAGGCGAAGAGGCCGGAAGCGGCGGACGCTAAGCCGTGGTTCGCCAGTGCGGCAGCCCTTTAGCGCGTGCCGCGAGCGATTTGGCTGATGCGCTGCTGGGACAGGCCGAGCAGGTCTGCGATATCTCGAGTCCCGAAGCCCTTGCGCTTCAACGTCAACACAGCCTTCTTCCGACGGACGCCCAGGGCTTCGAGCAGCTCTTCGGCATCGCGGCTCATGGTCGAGAGTTCTTGAATCTCGGCGAGGAGTTCGGGGCTGATGGCGATTCGGTCTTCGATGTGAGCCGTCGCTGCGTCGTCGTACCAGAGTTCGAGGACCTCGCGCAGCATGGTGCGGGCCTTGTGAAGCGAGCGGCCGAAAGCGTGGATCTCGTTCTCATGGCCTTGGACCTGAGCAGTCCACGAACCGTCACGCTCGCGGGTATAGAGCGCGGTATAGGTTCCCTTGCCGGGCATGATGTCGTCGCTCATCGTTTCCTCCCTATGAGCCAGCCCTCGCCCATGCAGTGCTCGAAGGCTTTCTCAATGGACCGGAGAATTCCGATCCCGTAGTCATCCTTGCTGTAAGGAACAGTCGTCCTCTTGTTCTCAGGGCAACCGCAACCGAATCTAAGGTGCGAACCCTTGCCTCGCTTGGTGTCGAGAGGCACGCCGCCGTTGTCCTTGATTCGCTTGATGACCTCTCTCTGATTCATAAGATATTACTAGCGTGCTAGTTGGTCAATATCAAGCACGCTAGTCACAGTTTTTGCGTGTTTTTTCAGCGTGTTGCCGGAGCATGTTTGAGGTCGATTTCGGCGAAGTAGAGGAGCTCACCGAGCAGGTCGACGACCTCGTGAACACGGTTGATGTGCGGAGAGGTTGCAACGTGCGTGCCGCTAGCTGCTCCAGTAGTTCCGGCCGGTTGGAACGGCGCAAGTGCCGGAGGCGCCCAGCGCCGCCGGCGGCCGCCGTAGGCG
>JAUXFZ010000507.1 GCA_030622585.1 Myxococcales bacterium | reverse complement strand
TGTGCGAGCGGCTCGCCACCGGTCAACGAGAGGTTGAGCACGCCGAGAGAGGCGAGGTCGTGGAGAATCTCACGATACTGAGCGAGGGACAGTCGCTTCCCGTCGAGGGACAGGTCGTTGTAGCAAAACGTGCAGTCGAGGTTGCAGGCGTAGGTGAGCTCGAGCAGCACCGACATGAGCCGATTCTCGTTCCAAGTGCGCTTGACCGTATCGGAGTAGCTCATGATCGTGTGATTGCGCCTGCCTGTAGGAGCTCGTCGACGAGGGAGGACGCGTCCAAGCGCGCTCGCTCGGCGTCGACGGCATACCGTTCGGTAATGCTCGTGATCACTTCGTCTAGACTGTGCTTAGCCTTCAGCTGCTCCACGATGAACGCGCCCAGTTCGTTCACTACGAGCACCTCGCCGGCGTCCTGAAGGACGAAGATGCCTTCGTCATCCATCACGCGAAACCTGGCGTGCGGGTCAACGCGATAGTGCTGCGTGCTGGCTTTGGTACTCATGGTTCAAGACGCTCCAGAAACGGGTGTCCTTTGCAAACGATAGAATGCGCAATGGCATACGCTCGACCAACTTGGCGGCGCGAGACGTGAGCTCGTCGACGAGCAGGGCGTCGGCGTTGATGTAGGGGCACGAGGCCACGATACGCGAGACCGCCTCGGCTTTCGAGCACCGGTCTACCGACGGAGGTGCGCCGTGCGCGAGGCCGAGCAATCCCGTCAGCGGGTAGGGCGGGTGCGCGGAGGGGGCGCCACCGAAATCACCTGCAATTGGCATGGCTTGAAGCTCGAGCCTCTCTGCCGAGGTCGTGACGGCGTTGAGCTCGTCACTCAGGATGCCGAGCTCGAGCTCATCAGCCAGCCCGCACAGGGTGGTCTTGCCAGCGCCTGACCGCCCGCAGAAGAGAAAGCCGCGGGCGCCATCGGTGAAGGCGGCGCTGTGCAACACGAGCGCCCCCTCGCTGAAGAGCCGATAGCAGGCGACCACGCGGAAGAGATTCTCGAAGGCGCCCACGAACCATTCGTCGGCGAGGCAGGTCTGCATCTGCGCCCGAAGAGGGCGGCGGTCGATGTTGGCAGTGAATCCGATGCCGGCAACGGCGACGCTGTCCTCGGCATGCACCACCGCGACCCGGTATTCGACGGGTCCGGCCGGCCTTCTCATGAAACCCTCTGGGTTCGGCGAGTAGTGTACGTCTATCTCGACGTCGGGTTGGGTGTCGTCGGTGCCCAGCAAAGCATCGAACTTCGAACGCACGAGGTCGAGCTGCTCTGGGTTCAGGCCCGCAAATCGGTACCGGGACCCAGCAAACGCGATGGTCAGCGCACTCATCGGCCCGCTTTCGCCACCCTGCGTATCAGCGCACGCGCGTACTTGCCGCACGCCGCCGCCCGCTCCGTACCACTGACGTCGCACTGCGCGCGTCCGACAATCGCGCTTGCCGGTGCGACGGGGTCCCGCTCGTCGGCGTTGTCGGCCTGCGTGAGTGCGACGATGCCGCGAACGGTCGCCGCGTACCCCAAGAATCGGTGCGTGTTCCAGTGGCCACGCCGGCGCACCACCACGACATCGCCGGGGAAGTAAAGCCGCTGCCTGCACACGCGCACAGACCGACCGCTGCTCAGGCCCCGCATGCAATCGCCGCGAACCGTAAAGTCCACGGAGTCGCCGAGCCGCAGACCCAGATTCATCAAGCTCGACTCTTCCCCTCGCATGAGCGCGGCCAACCATAACAGAGAGGCGGCTGCGGCACCCCTCACACCCAGAGGCCTGCGCTCACCTCAAGCATTCGGAACCTTTGCACAATTGTGACCCAAAATACCTGTTGACAACCGTGTTCCCGAAGCTTTACCGTAGGACTGTTGACGGCTGATCAGCGACCCGTCGGCAGGCCAAATCGAGATTCACACTCCTTGGGGGTACAACAAACGGGCACTCGGGCGGGGTTCACACCTCGCCCGAGATCTTTTTAACCTCGCGGACGAAAGCCGACCACGAGGAAAAAGCTCCGCACACTAGAGGCTTCGCTTCTTGCCGCGCAGTCCTCGGCGACTGCCTTTGGGCTTCTTCGGCCTGTCGAACGAGCGGGCGTCGCCACCGCGGTCGTAGCTGCCTCCGCCCTCGCCGCGACCGTAGTCGTTGCGATCGGGTGGGGGGCCGAAATCGCGCTGAGTGCGCGGGGGCCGGGGACGGTCTTCAGCGATGTCGAGCCGCAAATCACGACCACCGACCTCGCGTCCGTGCATCTTCTCTACCGCTTGGGCGGCGTGCTCTTCTGCAGCGAACCGAACGAACGCGAAGCCTCTCGGGCGTCCACTCTCGCGGTCCTTGGGAATGTGAACGTCAACGACCTCTCCGATCTCACCGAAGAGCTCACGAAGCTCCTGGTCGGTTGTGGCGAAGTTGAGGTTCCCTACGAATATCTTACTTGAAATGACTTACTCCGTTCTTCTGACGTGCTGCTTTGGCACGTTTTGGGTTTGCGTCCAATTCGGGCAGTGTAACCCAAAATCGACATGTTTTGGTGGGATCCACTGGCTCAGTAGTGCCAGGGGTACTTTCGATAGTCCTGAGGACGCTTCTCGAGGAAGGCGTCCCGGCCCTCCTGGGCTTCCTCGGTGCCGTACGCCAAGCGGGTGGCTTCCCCGGCGAAGAGCTGCTGACCGACCAGGCCATCGTCGACCATGTTGAAGCCGAACTTCAGCATCGGCATGGCGGTGGGGCTTTTGGAGTTGACCTCTTTGGCCCAGGATAGGGCGAAATCCTCGAGCTCGGCGTGCGGAACCACCGCATTGACCATCCCCATTTCGGCGGCCT
>JAUXFZ010000412.1 GCA_030622585.1 Myxococcales bacterium | reverse complement strand
CCGGCGCCTGCCTTCTTGCGGTCGTCTAGCCCCTGGTAGATCAACTGTTGGGTGGTCTCGGTGGCCTGCCGGTGCAGTTCCGCGACGATCTCCTCGTCATCCGCCGCCTCCGGCCCGTAGGGGAGGTGCATCGGCTCTCCGATGATGTAGTGCAGTTCGGTCGGGAAGGGGATCACGCCGAGGCCCATGTAGATCGGGGTCACGTACTTCTCGCCGAGGAGGCCGGAGACCAAGCGGCCGATTCGGCTCGCACGGACACGGTCCTTGGAGACGAGTTGGACGTAGAGTTCCTCGTTGCCGATGCCCGCCACCGGGATGATGGGTTTCTGGGCGCGCAAGGCTGTACGGATGAACCCACGGCTGCCTTCCCACTGCAGGCGGTATGCGTCTTCGGGGGAGGACAGCGCTTCCTTGGCACCGCCCGGATAGACGAGAACCAGTTGCTCGTCTTGGAGGAGCGCCACCGTCGCCGCAGGTTGCCCTTCGATGATGCCCATGTCCCGAGCGAGATCACGAAAGAGCGGTGTGGCGAAGACGACGCGGTCGCCGAGCGAGCGAAGCACCCGGCCCGCCCTCTCGTGGATGAGTCCGATGAGCACCGGAAGGTCCAAACCGAAGTTGCCGTGGTTGGTCACCAGGAGGGCGCCTCCCTGCGCAGGGATATCGTCGACGCCATCGATTGTTGGCTGGAACCATTGATGCAGAACGGCGGTTCGGCGGATCATGCGCTCGAAGGCCTGTCGGTCGAACGGAGGGAGGGCCGGCTTGGTTGGCTCAGTCATATGCATGCACGCGGCTCTCCTATGCGCTACGTTCCGCGCCTCATGCAACCCCCCGAACCGGCTTCCGGGCGCTACGGTCCGTACGGCGGACGTTATGTCGCCGAGACCTTGATGCCCGCGCTCGACGAGCTGACGCAGGCGTACGAGGAATCTCAGCATGATCCGGCCTTTCAGGCGGAGCTCGACATGCTTCTCCATCAGTACGCCGGCCGGGAGACCCCCACCTATTTTGCGGCGCGTCAGTCCGCGGAGATTGGTTCTCGGGTGTGGCTCAAGCGTGAGGACCTCTGCCACACCGGAGCTCACAAGGTGAACAACACGCTCGGCCAGATTTTGCTGGCCAAGCGGATGGGCAAGACCCGAATCATCGCCGAGACCGGAGCGGGCCAGCACGGCGTGGCGACCGCGACTGCGTGCGCGCTGATGGGGCTCCCCTGTGAGGTGTTCATGGGAGCGGAAGACGTTCGCCGCCAAGCGCCCAACGTCCAGCGGATGGAGTTGCTGGGTGCGAAGGTGCACCCGGTCACTTCGGGGTCGTCGACGTTGAAGGACGCGATGAACGAGGCTCTCCGCGATTGGGTTACGAATGTGCGAACCACGCACTACTGCGTCGGCTCGGTGGCGGGTCCGCATCCGTATCCGGTCATCGTGCGCGATTTCCAGGCGGTCATCGGCAAGGAGGCGCGGGCGCAGATGCTCGAGCAAGCCGGGAAACTCCCCGACGCCGTCGTTGCCTGTGTTGGCGGTGGCTCCAATGCGATGGGCATCTTCTCGGGCTTCATCGACGACGAGTCGGTTCGCTTGATCGGCGTCGAAGCCGCGGGAGACGGGATCGAAACCGGACACCATGCCGCGCCTCTGTGTGCGGGCAGCGTGGGCGTGTTGCACGGCGCCAAGAGCTATGTGCTGCAGAGCCCCGACGGGCAGATCGTCGAAGCCCATTCGATCAGTGCGGGTCTCGACTATCCCGGTGTCGGGCCGGAGCATGCGTGGCTCAAAGACATCGGTCGCGCGACTTACGGGTCGGTGACGGATGACGCCGCCCTCGACGCGTTTCAGCAGCTCTGCCGCACCGAGGGGATCATCCCGGCGCTCGAAACCAGTCACGCGTTCGCGTACCTGCCAACGGTTTCTGCGGAGCTTGGGCCAGACGCCGACATCTTGGTGTGTTTGTCGGGACGCGGCGATAAAGACCTCGAAACCGTGATCGAGAAGCTCGGGGAAAGGGGCTAACGCGCGTGGGCCGGATTGCGGACGCGTTCGAGAAGGCGCGAAAAGAAGACCGCGCGGCGCTGGTGATCTACCTGTGTGCGGGCGACCCGGATCTGGATACGACCGCGGAGCTCGTGGTCGCCGCCGCTGAGGCAGGCGCGGATGTGATCGAGCTTGGTGTTCCGTTCAGCGATCCGACAGCCGACGGCCCTACGATTCAGCGGGCAGCCGAGCGATCGCTGCGCGGCGGAACTACGCTGTCCAAAGTGCTCGACACCGTGCGCGTGATCCGAGGCCGCACGGACGTGCCGATTCTACTTTTCGGTTATTACAATCCTATCCTTTCGTACGGCGAGCAGAAGCTCGTCGACGATGCCGCGAACAGCGGCGCGGACGGATTTCTCGTCGTCGATCTCCCGCCTGAGGAAAGCGCGGGGCTCAGAGGGCCGGCGGTCGAAAAGGGTCTCGACTTCGTTCCGCTCGTGGCTCCGACGAGCGACCCGGAGCGTATTGCGAAGGCGGCAGACGCTGCGACTTCCTTCATCTACTACGTTTCCATGACCGGCGTCACAGGCTCCAAGGCAGTCGATTTGGCCAGTGCGTCAGAGCGGGCCGGCAAGTTGCAGCGCGAGCTCGCTCGTCCCGTCGCGATTGGGTTCGGCGTGAAAACCCAAGACGACGTTCGGATCGTCGCCCCTCACGTGGACGGCGTCGTGGTCGGGAGCGCCGTCGTCAGCGTTATCGAAGACGCGGCGAACCCCGAGCTGGCGGTGGCTTCTGTCCGCGAATTGGTTTCCGAGCTCGTTCAGGGCCTGACCCGGCGGTAGCGGCCTTGTTGCGACGTGCTGCGGACGATATTGTCTGCCCATGGCCGCCATCGATGTCATTTCCGCCAACCTCCCCATCCTGCGCGAGCTCCACGACCGAATCGGCCAGCTCGAGCTAGCCGACCGAGTAGGTGTCTCCCGACGCACCATCGCCCGCCTCGAAAACGCCGACGTCACCGACCCAGGCGTCGACCTCATGAGACGGATCGCGGGCGAGCTGGGCGTGACCCTTTCACTCGCCACGGAGACCAAGCTTCGCGCGGTAACGATCGCCTTGCCCGAGGACGTTTGTGAGCGGCTCGCATCGGCGGATGGGGGAGAGACCTTGGAGGCGATGGTAAGGGCAGCAAGACACCCCACATAGTCGTCCAGACAACCTTCCCAGGGTGCGTAGAGAACGCGTCGACTGGGGGACGGCGGTTCAGCGTGGAGGCATGGTAACCCCCCGGCCTAGGTAGAGAACCTTCCCAGGGTGAGTACCGCTGTTGCGGAGAACCTTCCCAGGGTAGGTAGCGAGCGAACGGGGCCGCCTCGGAGCGTCGGCTATGGCCACCGAAGCGTCGCCGTTGGCGTTTGTGTGGCCGAGTTGGTGGCTGTGCGGTGCGGGAGCCTGTTCGATCGGGGTGCTTGGGCTTGCACAGCCGAGCATGAGACGCACCGGTGCATTGCCGATTTGGAACCGCCCGCTCAGCGTGGATTGATTCGCGCCACGCGGACTACGTGGCGACCGCTACGTTCGCGCACCGAGCCAGCCACCAGGTGCCGGCTGGAAACTCCACGT